>CAYYJH010000019.1:0-30200 GCA_964472195.1 uncultured Ignavibacteriaceae bacterium
CCTGCAATGTTGAAAGATATCATTACAAGAATGCTTCCGAATAGTAGTGCTTTATCAATATTTTGCTCTTTTTCTTTTAAGTAAACCTTAATTTGAAAAATAAACATTGAAATTATCATACCGATATAGCTTATAAAACCAAAAATCCCTGTTGTTGCAAGTATCATGATAAGATTGCTATGAAGGTGTGAACCCTCGCCCGCTGTGTCTGGCGTCTTGTATAATTTATAAACTTCTCTAATGTGTGAATCTGCAACCCCTGTTAGTGGATGTTCGATGAACATTTGTATACCAACATCCCACATCATCAATCGGGTTTTATTGCTTTGATGTTCCACATCTCCAATGCTTTTAATCCGGCTTTGATATTCAGATGGTATGAATATCCATGCTAATATAATCACTATTAAGAATGTTAGAAGGAACTTCCTGTTAAAAAACATGCCAAAAATTATTAATGATACGAATACAGCGAGAAAGACGTTACGGGATTGTGTGAGAAGCATTGATATGATGATTGGAATCAGTATTAAAATAAGATATCTTCTTTTTATCAGGAATTTTTCCTTGACGAATAAAAGCGGTAGCACAGAAAGGACGAGCATCATTTTTATTTGCCCTGTCGTAAGGGGATATGCAAAAAAATCAATTCGTACTTCTGCGAAACCAATCCTGTCTATGTTTGCTTTTAACTTAAACACGTATTCAAACAGTTCATAAATGGAAACAATAGAAGCTGTACATAATATTACAATCAGCATTTTTAAAAGTGTGTTTCTATCAGTAATCTTTATCATCGATACGAAAAGTATAAGGAAAAGGAGAAGTCTTTTTAGTCCGATGAATTCTTCTCCCGGAATTACTGCAAAAAACCGCGAGAATATTTCAAAGAAAATATAAAGTAAAATGAAAATGTTTATGGCTTTTATTTCTTTGAACAACTTCTTGTTGTAACCAATTTTTCTGTCAATAATAATTTGTATTAACCATATTCCTGCCCAAACACCAAAGGAGATTGAAGATAATGCAACAGAGAAATTAACCGAAGCAATTTGGACTGTTAGAAATACTATTATAAATTTATCGAGTGTTTTAGAAATTTTAGGCTTGTCCAAATGATTAATTGTTTATATCAGTTAAACTGAAGGTCATATAGTTTTTTATAGACTCCATCGGTGAATTTTATTAATTCTTCGTGAGTACCGATTTGGCTAATCCTTCCTTCGTCAATTACAACGATTCTGTCAGCATTCCTTACGGTTGACAAACGATGAGCTATTACCAGCGAAGTCCTGGTGGTCATTAATCTATCAAGGGCATCCTGTACTAACATTTCGGATTCCGTATCTAAAGAGGAAGTAGCTTCGTCGAGGATTAAGATTTGAGGGTTTCTAAGTAATGCTCTTGCTATTGAAATCCTTTGTTTTTGCCCGCCGGATAATTTGAGTCCTCTTTCACCGATTATTGAATCGAATCCTTTATCGGTTTCCATTATGAAATCATATGCATTAGCAAATTTGCACGTTTCGATAAGCTCATTCTCTGAAACGTTCTCTTTTCCAAAAATTATATTATTCCTTATTGTATCATTAAACAATATGATTTCCTGCTGAACAATTCCAATGAGTTTTCTGAGGCTTCTTAACTTTATATCTTTAACATTAGTTCCATCTATTAATATTTCTCCGTTTGTTACATCATAAAATCTCGATATTAAGTCAACAAGTGTCGATTTACCTCCACCAGATGGACCAACGATTGCAACTATCTCTGATTTTTTAATTTTCAGATCAATGTTTTGTAATACTGCTTTGTCTTTTTCATAATTAAAATTCACATTTCTTAATTCGATACACTCTTCGAAAGAATCTTTGTCCACGGCTTTCGGCGAATCAATAATTTCAATAGGCTGATCCGTAATTTCGAATATCCTTGCTCCCGATGCAGATGCTTCCTGGATTCTGTTGTTTACAGTACCAAGGTTTTTTATTGGTACTATTAATTGGAAAATTATAAAAAGAAAACCGAGGAATTCTGCCGGTTCCAGAGTATGGTTAATTAGTATTTCTCGTCCGCCAAACCAGATGATAGCTATTCCTGCAATTATTGACAAAAACTCCGTAAGAGGTGAAGCCATTTCACTTGCCCATACACTTCGTATGGTTAACCTGTATAGTTCGTTAGATTCTTTTTTAAAAATTTTATTTTTAAATTTCTCACCTAGAAAAGTCCTGATGATCTTTGCTCCATAAATTGTCTCAGATACAATCGTTACAAGGTCAGAAGACTTTTCCTGCATTCTAATGCTTCTTCGTCTTAAAGATGCCCCGATCTTAGTTATTATGATAACAGTAAACGGGAATATTAATAATGCAATTATGGTCATTTGCCAGCTAATAGATAAAGCCAAACCAAGAAATATCAGAATCAATAATGGTTCTCTCATAAGGTTTAGAAATGTAGCAGATATAGCGTTTTGTATAACGTTGACATCGTTGGTCATTCTCGATATTAAGTTGCCTGACCTTTCTGTTGTGAAGTATCTTAAAGATAGAGAATTTATTTTTTCGTACGTCTTAATGCGAACATCCCTTACAACACTTTTCTCAACCTTCTGCATAAATATTGCCTGGAAAAATCCTGTGATATTTTTTAACAAGAATGCCACAAGTATTAGAACACATACCTTGAACAATGCTGCTTCCGTTCCACCTTCGAATATGTAATCCTCAATTATCTTTAGAAATTTTTGAATGAAATTTCCAATTTCATTTGTTTGAAATTCATCGGTCTGACTTGTTTTGGAGAGAAAGAGTGTTTTTAGAAGTGGTATGGTTAAGTAAACAGAGATACCACTAAATATTGAGAATAATACTGATAGTATAATCGAAGAAAAAAGGTAACGTTTATAATTTTTAGCGTAACTTAGTAACCGTAAATATATTTTCATTGCACGTTAATTTTTACCAGAATTTGATTTGTAGGTGTTTTGTAATTCCCAGGTTTTCATGTACGTGAGCATGTTTGTAATAGAATTAAATAATGCAACCATTATTCCATGTATTCCATCAAGGAAACCTTTTTTAAAAATGTATTCCCTCGTAAATGCGAGAGGAGGTCTGATTATAAGATCAAGATATGTAACTTTCTTTTCGTTAACTTTTTCTTTAGCTGAAAGAGTCGAATATTTATTAATCCTGGTTGTAAAGTCACTAATTGTTTTTACCGTGTAATGTAATATATCGTTCTTTAGAACACCAATATCTCCTTCAACTTTAAATCCCTCATGTACCAGCCTGTCAGTGACTCTTGTGCAGTCTTTTCTGAATAATCTCAATTGATAACCGGGATACCATCCGCAATGTTTTATCCATTTGTTTAAGAAAAAACTTTTTCGAGGAATTTTAAAACCATTAAAGCTTATTGTGTTTTTGACTAATATTTCTTTAATCTCTGATTCTAATTCCCTGGGACATCTTTCATCGGCATCGATTGAAAAAGCCCAATCATAATTTACTTTTGTAAGTGAGAAGTCTCTCTGAACAGCAAAGCCTTTCCATTCATTCACAAATACTTTATCAGTGTATTTTTTTGCTATTGCAACTGTTTTATCTTTGCTGCCTCCATCTATGATAACGATTTCATCTGCCCATGAAATGCTTTTAATACATTCCTCGATGTTATCTTCTTCATTGGTGCATATGATTACCACAGAAACCTTATTCATTTATTTAACATTTAAAATCGGAATTAATTTACTAAACGACATTCAAACTTGTAATTGAAAATAATTTCTTAATCAAGTTTTACTAAACCATTTTTACATAAATAATTATTATTTTTCTTAACCTCGTGAAAGTAATCAAAGTTACGTCTTTCCTCGACAGTTTTTTCGTGATACATGTGATATTGAATTGCCAGGTTTCTTATGGATTTAAATTTTGTCCCGAGTATTCTTAACCTGAATTCAATATCGGAGTCTTCCCCGATACCGGGTCCTATGTAGTTTTCGTCGAAGCCGTTAATCTTTTCTAATAATTCTTTATGAAGAGAATAATTGCATCCTACGATATGCACTTCTTTACGTCTTAATGTTTCCCTGATTAAATTATATTTTATTAAAAAACCTTCTTCGAGATTTTTCGTTGCATCATCTGATTTTTTAAAAAGATCGAGGAAATGTTCCTTATGAAATTTTTGATATTTTAGAGAAAGAATGCTTTCCTTTGTAAATGAATTAGAAAGTATTTTTCCTAAAAATACTCTCCTTCCACAGAGAACAGTTTCATGTTCTATATTATCGATGTGTGCTTTAACAAATTCTGAATGGGGAACGCAGTCGCCATCAATAAATATTAAATAGTCAGTGTTGGCTTTTCTTATTGATTCGTTAAGAATTCTGTTCTTTCTGAATCCTTCATCTGTCTGAGTCAAATAAATAATTCTATTGTGTAATATATTTTTGACTAAATGATATGATCTTAAAATGTTTTCTCCGGAACCATCATCTGCAAGAATTATTTCAAAGTCTTTGAAAGTCTGAATTGATAATGCGTAGAGAATTAATTCTAATTCTTTAGCCTTTTTGTATACAGAAATAATTACAGTTGCTTTATACATTGGCATAAATTACAAAATGACTATTAAACTTGTAATTGAAAAATTTATTAATTAGAGTTAGCTTTGTTTAATAAATAAATTAAAATATAAATATGGCATTCAACTTCAACAAACTCACACTTAAATCACAGGAAGCTCTTCAGGCAGCTCAGGAGATAGCAGCGAATTATTCCAATCAAATTATCGAACCCGAACATCTGTTTGCAGCACTCATACAGGATAAAGAAGGAATAGTGACATCGATACTCCTTAAGCTCGGAGTTAACATTGACCAGATTCAAGTAAAGATAGGTGAGCTTTTGGAAAGCTTACCAAAGATCTCCGGTGCGGGAGCAGGTAATCAATCACTATCGGGCACTCTTTCGGAAGTGCTGGAGATAGCTTCTAAGCAAGCGGATGCTATGAAAGATGATTACATCTCTGCGGAGCATTTATTGATTGCAATTACTGAGAGCAAGAGTTCTAAAGCGGGGGAACTGTTAAGATCGAATGGAGTTACGAAGAACAATATTTTGAAGATTCTTAAAGATGTGAGAGGAACCGGAAGAGTCACAGGGCAGACTCCCGAAGATACTTTCAAGGCGTTGGAAAAATATGGAAGAAATCTCAACGAGCTTGCATCGAGAGGAAAACTTGACCCTGTAATTGGACGTGAAGAAGAAATAAGAAGAGTCCTGCAGGTTTTATCAAGAAGGACAAAAAACAATCCTGTATTAATTGGTGAACCCGGTGTTGGTAAGACAGCTATAGCAGAAGGGATTGCTATCAGGATAATTCAAGGTGATATTCCGGAAAGCCTAAAAGACAGGCAGATAATTGCCCTCGACATGGGAGCGTTGATAGCGGGAGCGCAGTACCGCGGGCAGTTTGAAGAGAGGTTGAAGGCGGTTTTGAAGGAAGTCCAGGAATCCGCAGGGCGGGTTATACTTTTCATTGATGAATTGCATACTGTAGTAGGAGCAGGAGCTACGACGGGTTCTATGGATGCATCTAATTTGTTAAAACCAGCATTAGCACGAGGTGATTTGAGATGCATTGGTGCAACAACTTTGGATGAATACAGAAAATATATTGAAAAGGATGCTGCATTAGAAAGAAGGTTTCAGCCTGTGCTTATTACTGAACCCGATGTCGAGGATACGATATCCATTCTTCGCGGGTTGAAAGAGAAGTATGAAGTCCATCATGGTGTAAGGATTACAGATTCTGCTATCGTTGCGGCGGCACAGCTATCCGACAGGTATATTTCAGACAGGTTCCTGCCGGACAAAGCAATTGACCTTATTGACGAAGCGGCTTCGAAGTTGAGAATCGACATCGATTCAATGCCCGAAGAACTCGACCGAATCGACAGAAGAATAAAACAACTTGAAATCGAGAGGGAAGCGTTGAAGAGAGAGATTTAGTCATATATTAATAAAACTCTATTATTATAATCAGTTGAGACTTTCCCTTCAATATTAATTGCATATTTCTCATTCAGCGAGAAAGTAAGACCTACTCCAAAAGTAGTAATGATATTATTTGTATTAATAAATTTTACTTTTTTAATACTATTATAATCAACGATTTCTATATTGCTAATATCTTCTATTGAATATCCGAAACACAAAAGGAAATATGCTTGCTGAGTATATTTATCAGAAGAGATAACCTTGAGATCCCTGTAAGATACCATCCTACAACATTTTAATAATTTAACCTACCTTGTTTTCATACTTCAGCCTACGCTAATATTTATTTACTTTGATTAAATTGATATAAATAATTTATTCAAACTTACTAATTTTTATCAGCCTTAAGGGTTTAACAATAATTAAAAATCTTAACATAATGTACAATAAGAGACTATTTATTTCTCTGATCCTTTCGGGAATGATGACTGTCAGTTTGTTATTTGTTGATGGATTTTCACAGTTTAATAATTTTACAACTCCACCATTGATTTTGAAGGCAAATGATGGAACGACTGTTATTATTCAAAGAGATGCTTACGGTGTCCCGCATATTGAAGGTGAAACAAAAGTTGGTATGTTCTATGGTCAGGGTTTTGCAGCAGCTCAGGACAGGTTATACCAGATGGAAATCAACAGGAGAGTTGCTGAAGGGAAAATATCAGAAATTGCAGGTCCAGAGTATCTTCCTTTAGACCAGGGAACAAGGAGAGAGCTATATACAGTGCAGGAGCGGGTCGAACTCTTTAATACTTTACAGCAAACATACCGCGAAATGATAACTGCTTATACTGCAGGAGTGAATGCTTACATAGATTCCATGACAGTAAATCCTGTGATGTATAAGCCTTTTGAATTTTTAGCGTTTGAGATGGAAAGATGGACAGAGTTAAAGACTGTTGCGATTATACAAAAATACATAAGAGGTTTTGGAAAGTTCGGCGGAGATGAATTATCACGCCTTGTAGAATTGCAGGTAAACGGTCAGGAGAGGTTTGACCAGAAACGCCCTATTAATGATAAAAAAGCGCCGACAACAATTCCGGAAGTGGAAATTGGTCCGGTTCCACAGATTGATCATTTTACTTATTCAGGTATGAAGGTCAGGCAGGAAGTTGTGAATAATTTGAACTTGAACAGTGGTCGAATTAAAGATCTGGAAAGAAATCTTGGTATACCGGAAAAATTTGGGAGCTATGCTGTGTTAGTAAATGGAAATAAGTCCTTTACATCAAACGCTATGCTTCTCGGATGTCCTCAAATGGGTGAGCCCGAACAACATTCTGCTAACGTTGTACACGAAGTTGAAATACAATGTCCGGGTTTTCATGTTGGAGGTATGACGATTGCCGGGATGCCTATGGTTATTATCGGAAGGAATGACTATCATGCATGGACGATGACAAGCGGTGCATCTGATAATTGTGACCTTTATATTGACTCAACAATGAATGCCGAATATTCTTCTTATTATCATAACGGAGAGTGGTTGAATTTCGATGTGATAACAGATACAATCTATGTTCTTGGTGAACCAACTTTCTTCACACATTACAGAACAGTTCACGGTCCTGTTATGGGTGATGACCTTCCAAACAATCAGGTTTACTCTCTCAAGATGACATTCTGGAAGAAGGAACTCGATATGATCGAAGCGTTCTATGCAATTTCGATTGCTGATAATATACACGCATTTGAAGATGGCGTTTTTTTGATACCTGTTTCCTTTAATGTCTTTTATGCTGGGATGGATAATAACATAGGTTTTTGGCATGCAGGTTTCTACCAGGATAGAACCGATGGAGTTGACCCAAGGCTTCCACATAAAGGGGACGGAACGGAAGAATGGAAAGGTTTTATAAATTTTGTCGATTTACCGAATGCTGAAAATCCACCGCAAGGATTTTTTGTAAATTGGAATAATAAACCTGTGTCCTGGTGGAACAATGGGGATAATATGTCGTGGATAAAAGATTCCTATGTGTATAATAGAGTGAATGCTATTGATAATTTTGTTCGTTCAACAGGATATTTTAGTTTTGATGATTTGATTACTGTTCCGAATAATATAAAATCTCACGGTTCATATCAACAGGCTATTGAGCTTACTCAATCGACTTCAAATCAAATGAATATTGTACCACCGGGGCAAAGTGCGTTTGTAAATATAACCGGTCTACCAAGTGTTCATACATGGGATCAGTGGCAATTACATTGCAACTGGGAATTTAAGAATATGGAATTCGAAAACACGACAAAGAGTGAATCAAAAGATAAAGATTTCATAGTTAAAGAGAGTTTTCAATTAATGCAAAATTATCCGAATCCATTTAATCCCGAAACGAACATTAAATTTGTATTACCTAAAACAGGACTAGTTAAAATAACGATGTACGATGTTGCAGGAAGAGAGTTAAGAATTTTATTAAATGAGCAATTGCAGCCCGGAGTGTACGAAAGGAAATATAATTTCTCTGGTTTCAGCAGTGGTGTATATTTTTACAAGATAGAAACAAAGGAGTTTTCACAGGTTAAAAAAATGATTCTTATCAAATAAAAAATTAAAAAAACTTCATTAATTAAAATTTTAAAAATGAATGCAAATGGTAAAGTAAGAATCTTAGTTGCTGAAGATGATGCTGTAAATCAGTACATAATTGAAAAAATGTTGGATGAGAAAAATTATGATTTGTTTATCGTTAATGATGGTTCAGAAGTATTTGAAGAAATTAAGGATAATAATTTTGATTTGATTCTGATGGATGTTCATATGCCAAACATGGATGGTGTTAAAGCTACGGAAAAGATAAGGAAGAAGGAAGTAAAAACAGGAAAGCATATTCCTATCATTGGAATTACTGCTTATACGCATGAGTTTGATAAAGATGAATATATAAGCATTGGGATGGATGATTTTCTGCCAAAGCCATTTTTAGATAAAAATTTGAAAGAAGTTGTGAGAAGGTTTGTTGCCTGAAGTGATTTACATGTTGACTATTTTCAATAGACAAAAAGAGACAGTCAAATAATGATTGTTTCGAAGTTTAGAAATATAAGAACTGATTATTTTTCTGGTTTAAATATGATACCCTTGTTTTGTCTCCCATTCATTTTTATAATAATTGGATTTTCAAACTGAACATGCTTTATATATTTAAAACTCTCTAAAGGTTTCTGTTTTTTTATCCATTTCCAATCTACGAAGTCATTTTTATTTTTGCTGCTGATTGTAAAATATCCTACCATAAACGATGTTATATTCTGAAAGAAATGTGAACCCTGTGATGGTGCAACCTCAATATCTTTAAAGCTTGTTTCTAAAATTGCATGAGCACCGCATATTTGATCCCAGGCAACCGGTATACCCAACCATGGATCCAGAGATCCCCAGCGACCAACCCCTATCAGTAAGTAAGGTCGTTTCTGTTCTAATAATTTGGAATTAAATACGCTAACTTCCTGAGCTACTTCTACACTTTTATTCCTGTTAAACAAATCTATATCGACGTAAACAATATCGAAAATATCATCAATTATACCATTGCCAAGAACTCTATCGCTTTTGGATATTAGTTTGTTAACATCATTTTCGGCGATAATCTGTTCATCTAATTCTTCATAATATACTAAAGGTCTCATTTGTAGAATGGAAAATATTTTTGGTTTATCTTTTGGAACGGATAGATTAACAGCAAATTCTATTTCAACAGGAATACCCATACCCCAGTTTCCCATTTCTAAGATCAGGTCAGCAATTTGTGATAAAGGAAAGATTTTATTCTTTAGTATAGGAGAGAATGTTATCAATCTTGTTCCTTCCCTTGAAACGCCGTCATAGATTGCATGATTCTCCAAAGAATAGGTTGATGCGACATTTTTGAGTATACCATCTTTCTCGGCGACATCCAGACCATAATTCTTGACTAACGCATCTTTCAGTATATCTGAGTCATCATTTATTTCTTCTAAATCCAGAGCATAAAATTCATATTGATTATCTTTTAGAATATTTTCAATGGATGAGAATTGCGGAATATGGTTTGGATATTTGGGTGAGAATTTTATGGATGAACCACCATCAACAACCATCTTACCTAATCCTAAAGCGACAGAAACTAATCCATCACCCGGTTCTTGTGGCCCTGCAGGATAAAAGTTATATGATTTTGCCACTCCTGCAAAATCAGGATAGAATCTATTTTCTCTTTTAGTACCCGTGATTTTTTGTATTATCACAGCCATCTTTTCTTCTTCCAACCTGTAAGATGTAAGCTTGATATAACCTTTTGCTCCCTGGTAAAAAGTTGATGCATAAACCTCTTTTATTTTTTCTATCAGCTCATTTAGCCTTACTTTGTGGTTTTTATTATTATTTGGGATCATATATGTTCTATATACACCCGCAAAAGGGTGGTACTGAGAATCTTCTAAAAGACTTGACGATCTTACCGCTAATGGCATACGCATTATATCAATAAAATCTTCGAGTTGTTGTACAGCTTCTTCAGGGAAATATTTAGCTTGAACGAATCTTTCCGTAATTTCGAGATCATTATCTGAATTTAATGCAAAACTTGCAAGGTTATTTTCTTCTAAGAACTGATCGAAAATATCAGTACCCAAAACAACTGCTGAAGGAACGCTAATGTTAACACCTTTGAATGTTTCGCTTAGGTTATAATTGTTGATCAACATGTTTACAAAACCAAGACCTCTTGTTTTTCCTCCTAATGAACCGCCTCCGATTCTTGCAAAACTGCTGCTTGGTTCAAATGTTGATTTTTTAAAATCCGTTATTAGTCCTCTCTGACGAGTTGTTCTATACTCCCTTAATGCAGAAATTAGATAACCTCGCAGAGCTTCTATTGAAGGGTATTCCGAAACCTTTCGCGGTCTGAGTTTATCAGCAAGGTCAAATTCAGTTCTTGCTTTTAGCCAGTTAGAAAAGTGGTTTCTTTCACCATGGTAACGTATACTTTCTGCAGATACAACTTCAAGCGCATCTTCTAATGACTTTAAATTGGAAGCTCTTAAAACTTCCTTACCATCTTCTGTTTTAAACTTAAAATCTCCAAAACTAAAATTATTTATCATAAACTCTCTCAGGTCGTGTAACAGAGTTGGTGAATTCTTTAATAGAAATGAAACTCCAAGCTCATGAGTTTTCTTTTCATTTTCTGGAGATTTTGATTGTAATAGAATTGGCATGTCAAGGTTATGAGATTTAACATTTTCTACAAACCGAATTCCTGCTTCAGGGTCTTCTTTCCCCATGTATTGGAAATCTATGTCTGAGATGATACCCAAAATATCATCTTTGTATTTGTTAATGTATTCCCATGCTTCTTCATAATTTGTACAAAGAAGTATTTTTGGTCTTGCCCTCATTCTTAAATATTTTTGAGTAAGACTTATTCCTTCTGTAATTAATCTTTGGGACTGGTTTAAAAGTTCTGTATAAATTAAAGGTAAGAATGAAGAATAATATCCAACATCATCTTCGATAAGAATGATTGATTGAACCCCAACCATTGTGTTATCGTTTTCTACATTAAGTTTATCTTCAAGGTGTTTTATAATAGCAATTATTAATCTGTAATCACCTTGCCATATGAAAACCTTTTCGAAAGTAGAAACATCTTTTTTTGTTAGCAGTTCTCTTAGTTCTCTATTATCATATGCTAATAGTATTACAGGTACCGCAAAATCAGATGATTTTATCATGTTGGCAAGATTTAATGCGTGCATATCCTCTATATGGAGTGTAGTGATTACTAAATCGAACTTCTTGCCATTCTTTAATGAATCGAGAGCTTCTTTTCCACTCGACACTCGTGTTAATTCCGGAGCATGACTAAGGTTAAATCCCTGATATTCGTTTCGAATTAATTCATAGAATCTACCATCTTCTTCAAATACGTAAAGATCATACAAGCTTGAAACTAAGAGTATATCTGTGATTCTTTGCTTCATTAAATTTTGGAATCTCTGAAATCTTATTCCATATCCAGATTTGATCCAAGTCGGTTCCATAAATAATACTAATTAGTTTTGGTTCGTAATCCTAAAGAATTTCTTACGATAATATATGTAAAAAAAAATGAATTTAACTATGATATAATAAATAATTTCTATACCTGAGAAAATAGAAATCGGAGACACGCAAAAGCATGTCTCCGAATGCATTTTCAAAAATAATATGAATTACTAAACGACACCTTGATCTATCATAGAATCTGCAACTTTCAAGAAACCACCAATATTAGCACCGTTGACGTAGTTTCCCGGAGTTCCAAATTTATCAGCAGTTTCAAGACATGTTTTATGTATAGATTTCATAATCATTTGAAGTCTGTTGTCTACTTCTTTTCTTGTCCAAGGTAATCTTTCACTATTTTGAGACATTTCTAATCCGGAAACAGCTACACCTCCTGCGTTAGCAGCTTTTCCCGGTCCATACAATATACCTTTATCGATAAATATATTTACACCATCTTTTGTTGTTGGCATATTAGCACCTTCACTTACTACATAAACACCGCTATTCATTAAGTTTTGCGCATCTTTTTCGTTTATTTCATTCTGTGTTGCACTTGGGAAAGCACAGTCAGCTTTATGTTCCCAGAGTGGATTGTAGTCAAGGCTTGTATCTGATTGAGTATACACAGCATTGTTATATTTTTCAGTATATTCTTTTATTCTTCCTCTTCTAATATTCTTAAGCTCCATAACATAAGAAAGTTTTTCTTCATTAATACCTTCCTCATCAAGGATATAACCATTTGAGTCTGAAAGTGTAATAACCTTTCCTCCTAATTGGAGAATCTTTTCTGTAGTATACTGAGATACGTTTCCGCTTCCGGAAACAAGACATGTTTTGCCTTCTAATGTTTCTTTTCGTGTGTTCAACATTTCTGCTGCAAAATATACAGAACCGTAACCTGTTGCTTCCGGTCTTATTAAAGAACCACCCCAATTCAATGCTTTACCCGTGAGGACGCCTACAAATTCGTTTCGGATTCTTTTGTATTGACCGAATAAATAGCCAATTTCTCTTGCTCCGACACCAATGTCGCCGGCAGGTACGTCTGTGTTTTGTCCAATATGTCTAAAGAGTTCTGACATAAAGCTTTGGCAGAATCTCATAACTTCAGTATCGCTTTTGCCCTTTGGGTCAAAATCAGAACCACCCTTTCCACCACCCATTGGTAAGGTAGTCAAACTGTTTTTAAATACTTGCTCGAAAGCTAAGAATTTTAAAATACCCAGATTAACCGACGGGTGAAATCTTAGACCACCTTTATATGGTCCGATAGCACTATTCATTTCTATTCTGAAACCACGATTAACCTGTGTATTACCCTGATCGTCTATCCATGGTACTCTGAACATAATTACTCTTTCCGGTTCAACAATTCGTTCTAAGATCTTTGCATGTTGATATTCCGGATATTGGTCTAAAACTAAATCAAGCGATTCAACAACTTCACTAACTGCTTGATGGAATTCTGGTTCGGCAGGATTTTTTGCTTTAACTTCATCGATTAGATTTTTCGCATACTCTGTCATGTTTTTTTCTCCCTCTATGGATTATTTTTTGAAAGTTTGTAAATTAAATGGATGTGATAATTTTTTACTGTTTAGAGATGTTATAATTGAAGCAGATAAAAATAGAATATCACAAAGTTTGTTCGATTCCAATTTTAATATACGATTTACTATTTTTGTTTGGAATTATAGGCTAAACTAACTTTGTTAAAATATATATTCAAGTATTTAATTAATTCGTTGACATTTATTTAAAAAACATTGTTATTTCCTGCAATTTTTCTTTAAATTTAGTTTAAATTCTTCGTTAAGAATAAAAAAAAATTCAATTGAATAAGATTCATTAATTCATTAACTTTACAGTTTTCTAAATTAAACATCATGTTATGGTAGTTCCTGAAAAACTTAAATATTCAAAGGATCATGAGTGGGTAAAGGTTGAAGGTGATGTTGGTATTATTGGTGTTACAGATTATGCACAAAGTGAACTTGGAGATATTATTTATCTCGATATTACTACTTCTATTGGAATTGATGTTAAGAAAGGCGATGCAATCGGTGCAATTGAAGCTGTGAAGACAGTATCAGATGTTTACAGTCCGATTTCAGGAAGATTAATTGATATAAATCTGAGTATAAATGATAATCCATCTTTAGTGAATGAAGATCCTTATGGTGAAGGATGGATATTAAAAATCGAACCTTCTGATATAAAAGAATTGGATGAGCTGCTTGATGCTAATGCTTATCAAAAGGTAATTGGTGAATAGGTTTTACGCTCTAAAAACATATTTTGCAAAAATAGTTTTTTAGTTCTTTTAAAGTACAATATGATGAAAATCAATATCTCAAGTTTGTCAGAAGGTGAGCATCATTATAGTTATTTAGAACAACCATCTGTGTTCGATATTAGTTCGTTAGATTTTATATCAAACATAAATGTTGACGTTAACCTGAATAAAAGGATCAATCAAATTGAACTAAAAGTTAATCTCCATGTTAAGTTGAATTTCATTTGTGACAGATGCCTTGATAACTTTCCACAAGATGTTACAAATGAATTTAATTTGATTTATAAATATAGTTTTAAGAATGATCCTTCTTTAATTGAAGAGACAACCGATGCTAATCTGAAATTGATTTCACCTGATACTGACTGTATTGACATAAGAAGTGATATAAGAGATTATATCCTTTTAGCAATACCAATAAGAAAAGTTCCGGTTGAGAAAGATGGTGTTTGCATTCATTGTAAAAAAAATATAAACGATATATTAAACATAAAAAAGAAGGATTTAAATAATCCTGTCTGGGATAAGTTACAAAATATTAAAAAGAGCAGTTAACATAACAAACAAATATTATGGCACATCCAAAAAGACGACAATCAAAAGCACGAACAAGAAAAAGAAGAACACATTATAAAGAAACAAAGCCCACTTTAATGGCTTGCCCTAATTGTGGTGAGATGAAATTAAACCACAGAGTATGTTCTTCATGCGGTTTTTATGATGGCAGAAGTGTTATTATTCCTAAAAAGTCTTAATAATTTTTTTATAACTTTTGTCTTTGTGACTTTGAAGAAAAAAATGTAATGAATACTTCTATTAAAGGAAACGATAAAATAAGAATAGCGGTTGATGCAATGGGTGGAGATAATGCACCTGTAAATGAAATATTAGGTTCGGTACTTGCCTCAAACGAGAGTAGTGACTTAATAGAGATAACACTTGTCGGGAAAGAAGATTTGCTAAACGATGTTCTTGGGAAGCAGGATTATAATACAGATAATATAAAGGTTGTTAATGCTGAAGAAGTTATTGATATGCATGATACTCCTTCTGATACATTTAAAACTAAACCGAAATCTTCTTTAAGTGTAGCATTGGATCTTCAAAAAGTAAAAAAATCTGATGCTCTTATCAGTGTAGGAAATACGGGAGCGGTTCTTGCAAACTCAACTTTAAAATTAGGTCGTATCAATGGTGTTGGAAGACCAACGATTGGTTCTTTATTCCCAACAGATTCAGGAAGAACGATGGTTTTTGATGTAGGTGCTTCAGTCGATTGTAAAGCATCACATTTATATGAGTATGCTGTTATGGGAAGTGTTTATATGAATCATGTATTTAATTTGAAAGAACCAAAGGTGGGATTATTAAGTGTTGGAGAGGAAAAATCTAAAGGGAATGAACTTATATTTGAGACATATAGACTTTTGGAAAATTCCAAATTGAATTTTCTTGGAAATATTGAAGGTGGAGATGTGTTGAAAGGTATAGCTGATGTTGTTGTATGTGACGGTTTTGTTGGTAATATTATTTTAAAATTTGCAGAGAGCGTTCTTGATGTATTGAAAAATAAATTCAGGCAGTATGCAGATAAAGGATATCTTAATAAATTGTGGATGTTTTTAATTAGCAAAACGATGAAGACTATTATTAAGGACTTTGATTATCAGGAATATGGGGGAGTACAATTGTTGGGAATAAATGGTGTTTCGATTATAGGACACGGTAAATCTTCTCCACTGGCTATTAAGAATATGATTTATAGAGCCGAAAAAGTAGTTAGAAAAAGAGTTAATGATAAGATCATAGCTTTTTTAAATAAGGATAATATTGCAGAATAATAAAATTATTCTGACTTTTATTTCTTTTTCCTTTAAAGTAAATTAATAAATAAAAATAAAATATGGCTAAGTCACTAACATTTGCAGAAAAAGCAGCAAAACTTGCAAAAAAAGAAGGATTAACAGTTATATGTCCGGATACTAATAAAGAAACTAAAGTTTTAAATGTTAAAATGGTTGAAGCTGTGAAAACAGATAAGGGAACGTATAAATTCTTAGAGCGTAATATGAGAGTTTATGAATCTACGTTTAAACCGTATAAACCGTAAATTGTAAAATAAATTTAGGAGAATTAAATGTCTAAAGTGTGCCAGTTGACAGGAAAAAAACCTTTGTCTGGGAATAATGTATCACATGCAAAGAATAAAACGAAGAGAAAACAATATCCAAATCTTCAGAAAAAAAGAATTTGGCTCGAAGACGAAAAAAGATGGATAACACTTAAGCTTTCTACAAGAGCAATGAGGACGCTGGAGAAAAAAGGTGTAAAGGCTATGCTCAATAAATAAAGTGGAAATGGCTTTCGGGAAAGTAAGTCTGATTATACCTACCTATAATGAAGAGAAATTGATTGAAAAGGTTCTTGGACAGTTCGATGATGATGTAAAAAAAAAAATAATTTGGAAATTATAATAAGTGATGGGGGTAGCAAAGACTCAACTTTAAAATTTTTAAACAGTTCAGTTGATAGAGTAATTAAACATAAAGAAGCTTTTAAACAGAACATCTCTCGGGGAAGAAATCAAGGTGCTTTAAATTCGCTCGGTGATGTTCTTATTTTTTTTAATGCTGATACTTTAGTTCAAGATATAAAAAGTTTTTTTAAAATAGTTTTGCAGGAATTTAATAGAAACAATACTGTAGCAGTAACTGTACCTATTAGAGTATTTCCGGAGCAGGAAATTTTTTCTGATAAAATTTTTCATTCATGTTATAATCTTTATGTGAGAATATTGAATAAATTATTTTTCGGAATGGGGCGTGGTGAATGCCATATTGTAAAACGTGATAGTTTTTTTAAACTTGGTGGTTATAATGAAAAGATTTACGCAGGTGAGGATTACGATTTGTACAAGAGATTAAAGAAATTAGGAAAGATTCGATTCCTGAAAGATGTTGTAGTTTATGAATCGCCAAGACGATATAGGGAATTAGGGTATTTAAGAGTTTTCTTGAACTGGACTATTAATTCAATATGGATTACATTGTTCAATAGATCATTTTCGAACGATTGGAAAGAGATACGTTAATGAATATTTTCAAAGTAGTTCTAAAAATTATTTCATTATTGTTGTTAAGTTGATACATGTCTGACGAAAAATGGTTTAATGTTCTTTATAATAATAAAGAAGGTCATACAAAAGCAAGAGCATGCGTTATGCGGACTGCTCGTTCGGAAATTGAGACACCCGTATTTATGCCAATTGGTACTCTTGGTTCTGTTAAGGCAATCGAACCCAGGGAGCTTGAAGAATTTGATACAAATATCATATTAGGAAATTCTTATCACCTTTATCTTAGACCGGGCTTAGAGATTCTTGAACAAGCTGAAGGCTTGCATAATTTTATGAATTGGAATAGAGCAATCTTAACAGATAGCGGTGGATTTCAGGTATTTAGTCTCTCATCTTTGAAAAAGATATCTGAAGAAGGAGTTGAATTTGCATCGCATTTAGATGGTTCGAAACATTTCTTCACTCCTGAAAAGGTAATAGATATTCAGCGAACAATCGGCTCTGATATTATGATGTCTCTTGATGAATGTTTACCTATACCCACAGAGCGAGATGTAGTTGAGAACTCGGTTAAATTAACAAGCAGGTGGGGAAAAAGATGCTATGAACATTTTAGAAAAACCTCTTCTTCGTATGGTTACGACCAGAAGTTATTTTCTATTTGTCAGGGTGGTATATTTAAAGACCTGAGAAAGCTTAGCATTGAAGATTTACTGGAGTTTGATTTCGATGGGATAGCGATTGGTGGACTTGCAGTAGGTGAGGAAATTAATGAGATGTATAAGATCGTGGATTTTTGTACAGATACATTGCCAGAAGAAAAGCCGCGGTATTTGATGGGAGTTGGTACTCCGGTTGATTTACTCGAATGTGTTGATAGGGGAATTGACATGTTTGATTGTGTGCTGCCAACGAGGAATGGAAGACACGGGAGGCTATATACAACATACGGCGAAATTAATCTTATGAATTCTACATTTAAAAATAATTTTGATTCTCCCGATGAAGAATGCCCGACTTATACATCAGATAATTTTTCTTTAGCTTATCTAAGGCATTTGTTTCTATCTAAGGAATTGTTAGGTGCACAGCTTGCGACAATTCATAACATTGGTTTTTATATGAACCTTATGAAAAATATCAGAAAATCGATTAAGGGAAATAATTTTAGAGAGTTTAAAAATGAATTTATTGAGAAGTATACATTTGATAAATTCAAATAACTAATAAATTTTAAAAATTTACTTTATATTACAATAAGAAAGGAAGGAATAGAAATGTGATTTCAAATAATGTATTAGGTGTTATATTGCAATGCGCTGGACAGCAAGGGCAAGGAGGTGGTATGGATATACTGGGTTCCATGCTACCATTTTTACTGATTATATTAGTGTTCTATTTTCTTATATTAAGACCGCAGCAAAAAAGACAGAAGAATAAACAAAGACTGCTCGAATCAGTAAAAAAAGGTGATAAGGTAATAACAGCAGGCGGAATGCATGGTACGGTAGAAGGCATCGAAGATAAAACAGTTCTTGTTAAGATATCTGATGGTGTCAAAGTAAAACTGGAAAAAAGTTCGATTACGAATATTGTAGGTCTTACAGACAATATTCCATCAAGAAAATAGAATTATTTTATAAAATTTTGCAAGCAATTCAGGTAAGGGTTCTTGCAATTTTTATTTAAAAAAAATGAAAAGAATAAAAGAATACAAATTCAGCAGTATCGAATCAGCAGTTAGTGATCTTAAAGATGGAAGAATTATTATAGTTGTTGATGATGAGGATAGAGAAAATGAAGGTGACATGATATTTTTAGCTGAGAAATCAACTCCTGAGTTAGTTAATTTTCTGATAAAAAATGCGGGTGGTTTAATTTGTGTGCCGATGCAACGTAACAATTTAAGAGATCTTGATCTTGATATGATGACACAGGTAAATACATCACTGCACGAGACAGCATTCACAGTCAGCGTCGATTATAAAATCGGAACAACAACTGGCATATCTGCATATGATAGGAACAAAACAATTAAAGCGTTGATCAACCCTGGAACAAATCCATTAGACCTTGGTAGACCCGGTCATATATTTCCTTTACAGGCTGAAAAGGGAGGTGTTCTTAAAAGAGCAGGGCACACAGAAGCTGTTATTGATTTAGCAAGGCTCGCAGGGAAATTCCCGGCAGGTGTTCTGTGTGAAACACTAAAAGAAAATGGAGAAATGGCACGATTGCCGGATCTTTTTAAAATTGCTAAGAAGTTCAATTTAAAGATTATTACAATAAAGGACCTAATACAATATAGACTTCAAATAGAAAAGTTAGTTGAAAGGATGGTCGGTGCAGACCTTCCCAGTAAGTTCGGATCATTTAGAATTTCTCTTTACAGAAGTTTCGTTGATGCAAAAGAACACATTGCTCTGGTAAAAGGGAAAATTGATCCTTTGAAACCTATACTTGTAAGAGTTCATTCAGAATGTTTAACCGGTGATATATTCGGTTCATTGCGATGCGATTGCAGAGATCAATTAATTGAATCAATGAAGATGATTGAGAAAGAAGGTAACGGTGTTATTTTGTATATGAGACAGGAAGGCAGGGGAATAGGTCTTCTGAATAAATTACGTGCTTACGAACTTCAGGAAAAAGGTAAAGATACAGTCGAGGCTAATATTGAACTCGGTTTTAAACCCGATCTTAGAGATTATGGTATAGGAGCTCAAATTCTGAGTGATTTAGGAGTAAGAAAAATAAAATTATTAACTAATAATCCTAAGAAGGTAGTCGGACTTCACGGTTATGGTTTGAAGATAATAGAAAGGATTCCCATCGAAATACCATCGAATCCTACGAACGAAAAGTATTTAAAAACGAAAAGGGATAAACTCGGTCATTTATTATTAGTAAAAGATTCAAAAAATTAATTTTAAAAATAGTATTTATTTATGGAAAATTCAGCAGCAGTATATCTTAAGAGAAATAGGTTAGCAGAATTAGAAGAGGAATTAAAAGAGTTAAAGACTACTGAAAGAAAAAATATGGCTGATAAGATAGCTGAAGCAAGATCACATGGAGATCTTAGTGAAAATGCCGAATATGATGCCGCGAAAGAAGAACAAACTCATCTTGAGATGAAAATTAACAAAATTGAGAATATTCTTTCGAGAGTTAAAGTGCTTGCCCCTGAGGATATGCCCGATGGAGAAGTGTATGTTCTAACTAATGTGAAAGTCAAAGATATTACTAACGAAGAGGAAATTACTTATTCTTTAGTTTCACCAGAAGAAGCAGATTTTGAACAGGACAAAATATCAGTTGTATCACCTATTGGAAAAGCATTGCTTGGTAAAAAGGTTGGTGATCGTATTGAAGTTGATGTACCGATCGGAAAAATGAAATACGAAATCCTTGAAATTACTAAATAAAATTTAAATGTTCAGGAAAAAGTTTTCTGAGATAAAAGTCGGTTTTTTTATTTTAATAGCTATTGTAATTGTTATCTCAACTATATTCTGGGTAAAGGGCTTTTTAGTTACCAAAGACCAGTTAGATCTCAATGTATTCTTTCAGCATGTTAGTGGATTAAATGTTGGAGATCCTGTTACTGTTAAAGGTGTCAGGATGGGAAGGGTTACTTCAATAGATTTAGATGGTGATTCTGTTAAAGTGGAATTCACACTCGATGAGTCTGTTAAGTTAAAGGAAGACTATAAAATCGAAATTGCAATACTTGAGCTGATGGGTGGTAAGCAATTATACATAACTCCCGGTAAAAGTCCGAATGAAATTGACAATTCTAAACCTTTGATCGGGAATAATTCAGTAGATATATCTTCAGTCATAAAATCTTTTGCTGAACTTTCCACTGATGTTAAAAGCCTGATAAAAAACTTTTCTAAGACAAATGAAAATTTGAACGAGGTTCTGGTAAATATAAATGATATTGTTGGTGATGGTCGAATGAAAAGGGATTTAAAAAGTACAATATCAAACGTAGAGGTTACTTCAAGAAATCTGAATGCATTGGTATCGGAAAATAGATTGTCGTTAAGAAATTTAACGAAGAAAGCTGATTATACAATAGATAATGTGAATGAAGTTATGGATGAAAGCAGTCCGGAGTTAAATTCGACATTAAAGGAAATGCATATCTTAACGACGAAAGTAGATACTCTTATAACAAATCTTAATTTAATCGTTACGGATATACAGGATCAGAAAGGCAGTGTTGGTAAGCTAATGTATGATGAAGAATTTTATGAAAATATAAATAAAACACTCCTGGAGATTGAACGATTAACCAAAAAGATTAGAAAAGATGGTATTAAGATAAATTTATTTTAAGTTGAATCCAACGTTTATCCTGTGAGTCGTTCCAATTT
The DNA here is from genome assembly GCA_964472195.1 of uncultured Ignavibacteriaceae bacterium. GTDB lineage: Bacteria > Bacteroidota > Ignavibacteria > Tepidaquicellales > Tepidaquicellaceae > BS750m-G4. The sequence goes on from CAYYJH010000019.1 coordinate 21,875, forward strand.
TTCCTAAAGAGTTAAAAGAATAATCAAGCATATACATATCTTCGAGTTTTACACCGAGACCAGCAGAAAATCCACCAATCCCAATAGTACTACCCGTTTTTAAATCCTGTCTGTGCTGATTGTTATAACCAATTCTTAAATTCACATTATCACTTAATTCAAACTCTCCTCCGACGGTTACATTTTTAAACCTGTCAAGAAATTTATCTTTGTTAGCGGTAAGGTCACTTAAGGCAGCACTAATCGTTAAGGGCAGGTGTTCCAGTCTTTTACTGAACCCGATTTTTAGATCTAAAGGAAGGTCTTCTTTTGTATCAATGTATGGATCTAATTGAACTCCAATATTTAAAAGACTAATTCCAAAACTTGCCATAAATTCTGGTAACTGATACAACAATCCTACATCACCAGCTATTGCCAGTGAATTATACTCGTCAATGGAAGAATATATTAATTTAAGATTAACTCCGTAATTGAAATTGTCTATGTATTTATTAGCATATCCGATAGATAAAGCAAAATCACTTGCGGAAAATGATCCTATACTGTTGTAGCCTTCATCGAATTTTTCAAAAGAGCCGTAATTTACATACCTTACACCAACACCGAAATATCCAAGGTTTTTATATTTTTGAGAATATGAGATATTCCCTGAATTTATATCGAGAAGATACTTAAAGAAACCGACAGATGCTTGTGTATTTTTTAATGTAGATAGTCCAGCTGGGTTGTAAAAAATAGTGTTTACATCGTTCTCTGCAGCAATAAAACTTCCTGCTAAAGCTGATGACCTTGCATCTACATTGAGTTTAAGGAAATTGTAAGTGGAACTATTTTGTGGAAATAAATCAGAACTTGTTGAGAAAAGAACAATAATAAAAAATAAAACAAACGATTTTTTTCGAAGCATGATATTAATCTTTATTTAATGTAATTTGTAATAGTAGTATCTATAAGTTTTTGTTTTATTTTTTAAAACAATACGACAATAATAAAAGTTGTCATTGATATAAGCAAGTAATTAAAATTTTCAATATACAGAAAATCCACTGAAGTCTTCATCGCACTCTATATCATCAACGTGGATAGAAGTAACGTTAGATGCTCTTGGTCCTATTTTTAATAATTTAATAAAATCCTGTATTAAGCCGTCATCACCTTTTGCTACAACTTCCACATCGCCGTTAAGTAAGTTCTTAGCATATCCTTTTATGTTCATATCAGCAGCATTTTGATGACAGAAGAATCTGTAATTGACTCCCTGTACTAAACCTCTCACAATTACTTTTACGCATTTCATTTTTTTATGAATGATTTAAATTCTCCAAAAAATTCTGAAATTAGTAATCCGGAGAACATAATAATAGCTCCGATTAATTGATTAAAACTCATTAATTCATTTATTATAAAATATGCAAAAATGACTGCAAAAATTTGTTCCATGTTGTATATCAAACCAGCTCGCACTGGTGTCGTGAACTTCTGGTATTTTATTGCAATGTACAATCCTAAAAGAGTAGCAAGCAGCGATGTGAAAATTAAACTAAATGCAGAATCAAAGTTTAATTCAAAATGGTACTCATCAAAAATAAGATGTTCGATGAAAAACATTCCTAATAAACATAAGAAAACCATACTAATGAACTGTCCGTATATGAGTTCAAAATATCCTGTTTCCTTATAATATTTATCGAGTAAAACAATATAAATTGCGAATGATACTGCACAAAAGAGAGTTATAAAATCTCCGAAATTAAAATTTGCATTCTTAATCTCTGTTAAGAAAAATAAGCCAATAACTACTATGATGATGCCAATAACGTTTTCAATTTTTGGTTTTGTTTTAATTAAGAGTATTTGTACGAAGGGAATAAGAACTATATTCGTTCCTGTTATAAATGCAGAGTTTGCAGCGGATGTGTATTTTAAACCAATCGTTTGTGTAATGAATCCGATATAAAGGTATATCCCTAGAATAAAACCATATTTGAGTTCCTTGAACTTGATTCGAGAAAGTCTTTTTCTGAATATTAAGATGAATATAATTGTTGTTATCAGGAATCTGTAAAATACGAATGCAAAGGGTGATATATAAATTAAACCAATCTTTATTAACGGGAAGCTTAATCCCCAGAAAATGGCTGTGAATAGGAGAAAGAGTTCAGCTTTATATTGAATTCTGAATTTGGAAATGTATGAAGCAGTCTGGTTGTTCCGTATCAATTAAAATAAGATAAGATTTTCGATTTATATATTATCAAAGCGGATGCTATAAACCAGATGATAGTATTGATTATGATTGGGACATCTTTTGTGACTATCTGGGTAGGACTTTCCCCAAGATTTTTTTTGTGAATTAAATAAAGGTACCGGAATATCCCGTAAATAACAAAAGGTGTTGTATAAATAAGCTTATCGGTTTGAAATGTAGAGATGGCTTTTGAAGAGACAGTATATAGTGCATAACAGATAATAGTTCCCGTAGCGGCAATCGTGTTCATTTGTTCAGTGAATTCGATCGCATAATGGTCGAGTACTTTTCTTTGCTTTTCAATATTTTCCTGTTCGATCTGTGATAGTTCAGCCCTTCTTTTTGATACCGCGAGGAACAATGAAACAAAAATTGTTGTCAATATCATCCAGCTTGATACTGGAACACTAATAGCAGCTGCTCCTGCTGCAACCCTCAACATAAATCCGAGAGATACAAAAAATACGTCAAGAATTACGATATGTTTTACCTTGAATGAGTACAGAATGTTTATCACAAAATATATGAATGCAGTAATTCCAAAATAAAGATTCAGAGTGAGTGATAGGAGTATCGTTAAGATTAAAAGAATCACCAGAAAGATAATCGCAGTTCTTATAGTGATTTCTCCCGAAGCTAAAGGTCTGTATCTTTTTTTTCTGTGAACACGGTCGGATTCTATATCGACTATATCATTAATAATATAAACACAACTTGATACACCGCAAAATGCAACGAATGCAATTAAGTTTTTTGATAACAATCCTAAGTTTAACATCTGACCTGCGAACAATATGGGAGCGAATAAGAACAGATTCTTAATCCATTGCTTAGGTCTGATCAGTTCAAGTAATTTTAGGATTTTCATTCTTCGTTATAGAATTTGGTTCTGTAAACATTCATTTCAAATCCACCGCAAATTGTGTTTTCCTGCAGGTATGCTGAATACACTTTTTGAAAATATTTAGAAAATCGTTTCAAGAAACCTTCATACCAATGATCGTAAATTGCAATATAAGTAACATTATTTTTCTTTAATAGATAAAATAAAGAATCCAGATTATCCTCCCATCTATAAGTTCTGTATCTAAGTATTTCCGGCGTAACAAGTCCCGCCATATCTATAATACGATTTTTTGTTATATACGTAATAGCTCCTATATCGTTGACGGCAATTGTATCCTCTCGTGGAACGTTTGTTAAAAACCAATTAGCTATTCGGACCTGCTGGTCATTAATGTTATCGGTGTTCTTTCCAATTGCTATAGCAAATATCCCGTAATACATTAGTGAAAAAATCAAAATTAAGCTGACATAAATTTTGTTTTTTGTTAGTAATACTTTCATTTTAACTTTTTTAATGGAATAAATAATATTCATTAACATGTACATAGCTGCTAAGTTAATAAATGGTATCACCGGTATCATGTATCTCCCATGGTGCCGCCAGTTAGGAACTATGAAAGAAGATACAAGTGGTAGTAGTATTATCCATAAAAAGATGAGGTTCAGGTATTTAAATTTCGTATTATACTTTTTAAGATTGACTAAATAAAATACGATTGAGATTAACCATAATAATGAAACAACAATGTTGTCTCTATTAAAAAACGTAACGGTTATTCTTAAATAAGTAAAGTTAGGTAAAAAATTAAAATTTCCTCCCTGTCCTTTGAATGTATTCGGGAAAAAATGCCCGCTTGTGTAATAAGAAAAAATCAGGTAAGGTGTGGTTATGCATAAAAATATTATTACTGAGAGCAGAATTTTCAAGAAACTTTTCTTGAATAACTTTTCTTTCCAGAGGTTAAGAAGAACATCAAAGATATATAATCCAAAGAGTAGGAATCCTTCCGGTCTTGAAACTGTAGCGAGTGCAAATAATATCACAGGTATAAAAGAAAACGTTTTTCTCTGTAAATTTGATATATGAAAATAAACACCTATGAGGCAGAGGAATGTAAACATCGTTGTCTCCATTCCTGTAAGACCTGCCCATGCAAACCTTCCTGCAAATATAGTGAGCAGTGTTGTAATTAATGCAAGAAATTCAGGTCCAAACGTAGCATTGTTTGAAGTAAGTTTATAATCCAGAAAAATTTCTAAGGATATTTTATAAATAAAAATAATACTCAGAAAATGAAAAACACCCGATAAAAATACGGAATTGAAAATGAAGTTACTGCTTATAAAACTAAAACCAGCCATTAATACAACCCATAGGGGAGAGGTTGTCCCGGAAGTTGGTTCTCCTACATTGTATTGAAAGATGTATCCCTTCGCAAAATTTTCGGCAAACCTGAAATGAATCCAGGTATCATCTAACGGAACACCAAATTTGCCATCGGTGAACCAATAGACACTAAGTTCATATATCAGGTAAGTAAAAAAACATGTTACGATAATGTAAAAGTAATTTCTCTTTTTATTATACTTCATCAAAAATTAAAAAATGACAAATAGCTTCATTCGATTATTCAAAGGATTTTTAATTAATGAGTTTTAATTAAAATACTGCTTGCTCCTCATAAACACCGAAAACTTCTTTAAGTTCATTACACATTTCACCGAGAGTTACGTATTTCCTTGCACAATCGAGTATTCTCGGCATAATGTTAGTCCCGTCACGAGCAGACCTCTTTAATTCTTCTAATGATTTGTCAACATCGTTTTGATTTCGTGAAGCTTTCATTTCTTTAATTCTTTTCACCTGCAGTTCTTCAACCTCCTTTGGAATATTGAGTATGGGTATATCTATTTTTTCATTTTCTTCTACGTAATCGTTAATACCTACAACGATTTTTTCTTTCTTATCTATTTCCCGCTGGTATCGGTACGCTGCGTCAGCAATTTCTCTCTGGAAGAATCCATTTTCTATGCATGCAACAACACCACCCTGAGAATCTATCATTTCAAAGTATTTTTCCGTTTCTGCTTCTAAATCATCCGTAAGCTTTTCAACGTAATAGCTTCCTCCCAATGGGTCTGCTACGTTTGCAACGCCATGCTCACATGCAATTACCTGTTGAGTTCGCAATGCAATCTTGACAGCTTTGTCAGAGGGGAGTGCTAAAGTCTCATCCATAGAATTTGTATGCAAGCTTTGAGTTCCTCCCAGGACTGCTGCGAGAGCTTCAATCGCAGTCCTGACGATGTTATTCTCGGGCTGCTGTGCAGTTAGCGAGCATCCTGCGGTTTGACTATGGAACCTTAGCTTCATAGACTTTTCATTTTTAGCACTGTATTTGTTCTTCATCCTCTTTGCATAGATTCTTCTTGCGGCTCTGTACTTTGCAATCTCTTCGAAGAAATCAAGGTGTGCATTGAAGAAGTAAGAAATCCGCGGAGCAAACGAATCAACATCGAGACCTCGTTCGATGCAGTCTTCAATATAAGCGAAACCATCGGCAAGCGTGAATGCCAACTCCTGAGCTGCGGTAGAGCCGGCTTCCCTTATGTGATAGCCGCTTACACTAACCGGGTTGAATTGCGGGACTTCATTCGAACTGAATTCGATCATGTCAGTAATGATTCTAATCGATTCTTTCGGAGGGTAAATGTATTCCTTTTGAGCGATGTATTCTTTAAGTATATCATTCTGCAATGTTCCTCTTAGTTTTGTGAACGGCACTCCCTGTTTTTCGGCAACTGCGAGATAAAACGCAAAAAGTACCATAGCAGGAGAGTTGATTGTCATTGACGTAGAAACCTGATCAAGTGGAATTTCGTTAAAAAGAATTTCCATATCTGCAAGTGATGATATAGACACACCACATATTCCGACTTCACCTTCTGCAAGAGGACTGTCCGAGTCCCAACCCATGAGTGTAGGCATATCGAATGCAGTAGATAAACCTGTCTGTCCGTTTGCAAGAAGATATTTAAATCTCTGGTTTGTATCCTCCGGGGTTCCAAAACCCGCAAACTGTCTCATCGTCCACAACCTGCCACGGTACATATTGTTATGAATACCCCTCGTATAAGGGAATTCACCCGGGTAACCGAGCTGGTTATAATAATCAATTTCTTTTATATCTTCGGGTGTATAACAGATATCAAGTTTTCTTCCGCTTAGTGATGTAAACGTACCGCCCGTTGTTTTTGCTTTTAATGCGGATTCAAGCCACTCTGCTTTTGATGTACTTTTCTTTGGTTCCATAAATGTGTTTTATTATCGTTTTAAAAACGGTTTTAATATAAAACATATACTTTAGAAAATAAATTCAGATGAGGTTTTGTATATTTTTGAAGGGAATAATAAATTTCAATTTTGGTATCTGTCTGCTGTAGACAGGTTTTCACCAACAACTGGAGAGAAACAAAAAAGTGGTGTCTATTATTACATACCACTTTTCTTTAATATATGAATTTATCTAAATACTTATTTCACTAAAACCATCTTCTTTATATTAACATATTCATCCGTAACAATTTTATAAAAATACACTCCGCTTGGATAACCACTACCATTTCCCGTAGAGGCAAGCCAACTCACCTCATAACTTCCTGCACTCAGCTTCTCATTCACGAGCGTTGTAATTTCCTTTCCAAGAGAATTATATACAACTATCTTCACGAAAGATGATTTCGGAATATCGAATTTAATATTAGTAGCCGGATTGAAGGGATTGGGATAGTTCTGGCTTAATTTAAAATTTTCAGCAGATGAATTTATTTTTCTTACTCCCATAGCACAGGAAACAAAACCTGTTGCCCAGATACCTGGTGGTGATACCGCATTTCTGTTGTATGCTATCCAGATTCTATAGCAGCCAGTATACTGAATTTGATTTGAGCTGCTGCAAGTCATTTTAGATATATAAGAGCTGTTATTGCTAATCGGTACAGAGACTTGCGTAGAGAAAACTTTTATAATTGCTTCGATACCTGATGTTCCTCTGGAAAGATATCCATAAAGATCATGTGTGGTTGCGTCCCCTAATATGAAGTTACTTCCGCAGTAACTGTAAACGTCATTTGTGTTTGATGTAACAACTATATGTTTTATGCTTGGCTGTCCAGTCCACTTAATTTCAGTACCATATATATTTATTTTTCCCGTAGAAGAATTTTCATAAACAAACAAAGGCTTACTGAAAATATAACCACCTGACGAAAAACCAGCATTATTATTTACTCCTGTAAACCTTACAGTATCAATCATAAATGATAGAGGGTATTGATTTGTATCGCATTTAATTGCATAGATTGCTTTTTGGTTTGATGAAAACTCTCTTTCATAAGTTAAGAATAGTGTATAGTTGTTTGGATAAGCTCCTTTCAGAACAAATACATGAGGATTTGTACAGTATTGAGAAATAGTTGCTGTTAAATTCGTATCAAGATAGAAAGAGTTTGAGTTAATATTATAAAACCGAAGAATAATATCTCCTTGACTGGAATAAGTGATGGCATATCGAATAGAATCAATCAGAGCAACCTTTGGATTCGTTTGGTCTCCTGTAGATTGATCTATGATAAATGCCGGATTCCAGGTTCCAATTGATTGCTTATATACTGCACCGTAAATATCTTTATTACCGTTCATGTTAGTTTCCCATACAGCAAACGCAAAACGAATGCTTGCTTGAAAATGGTTGGGATAATAATAAGTTATTGATGGATTCATGTTTTGATACTGATTGTTGGTTAAATTATATCCATAATCAATTGCACCATTTTCTCCAATTTTTGATACGAGAATATTTTTCATACTTCCACTATGTCTTTCATAAATAAGAAATTCCCATTGCGATACTCCTATTATATTAACATAATCTCCATTGTTCACTCGAAATGAAGGATTATAATCATCACCGGTTGTAAAACGGACAGGTGTATTCGATAATTGAGAAAATGCAGTTACAGAATAGACAAGAAATATAAAAGTGAAAATAAATTTTGTGTTATTCATGACATCCTTCAATTAATAAGAAATATTTTTAAAATTATTTCAAAAGAATTCAGCTTAAGGTGGATTTCTGACAAAATATTCATCACTATTTTATCATTAACATCTTCTTTACTTCAATATAATCATCCGTAACAATTTTATAAAAATACACACCGCTTGGA
>CAYYJH010000019.1:30300-35263 GCA_964472195.1 uncultured Ignavibacteriaceae bacterium
GCATAATCGATGCGTCCTAACATGAGTCCGTCCTGATGAAATCCCTTTTTTTGAGTGTTAACTCCAAAAACATCAGTATATGAGGTATCGTCGCAGGTTCGTGTAAACCAAACATAATAAATGCAGCCATCATAAACATCATTTAATTTCGATGAAAGCGAATCTACAACTTTATCGTGCGTATAAGGAGCACAACCGTTATTGGGACTATAAGCAAGAGTCATACCTGTTGTAGAGTCGTATCTAACCCATTCATTGCTATAACGAGGGAAACCGTGCATGTAATAATATCTTTTCCCGTTTATTATTGTATCCTTTGTTATTATTGCTCTGTATCTGTAATTTAATTGTGGTACTGGATATGTATAAAGATGATAAACATAAATATTTCCCACAGAAAGCGGAAAATACTTTGCTGATACTGTATCCTGAGCATACGATGAGAAATTAAATGATGAGATAATGACTATGATAAGAAAAGCAAAGTTAAAGACATCTTTAAAGAAATTCTTCCGATTCATTTTTTTCTCCTTTCTTCAAAAGAAGTTTTAAAATAAAATTTTGTAATTAGCAATACATAGAAGAACTCATAGCATCAAGTTATAGCAGTAAGATTCTTTTTCAATGGGTAACCTCCGGGTTGTTCTATTTGATTCAGTATTCAACGCGGATGAGTTACCCGCATTATTTCCTATAGCTAAAGTAAATATAATGAGTTTGTCTGCTAATGCAAATATAAAAAGGCTTAAAACATAGAAGTCGCAAAAATATCTTAAATAAAATCAGAAAAGGATAAGGCTTTAGCTCAGATTGATGCAGAAAATAATCTCATGCGGAGTCGATAAGACACTAAGTAAAGGCTCCGAGAGTAGTAGAATGCGTTTGGAGTCTTTTTTTGTTTTGGGAATGGTTATACTTAAGAAGGAAGAAAAAAAGAATATTTGCGAAACGGAGTTTCGCTTGCAATGCGTTCCCAAACGGGAGTTTGGGAACGAGTATAAAACAAATAAAAATCATTGCAAATCAAAAAATCAATCCTAATCATAGCTCAGACGATGTAAGGCATAACACGCCAAAGGTTTGTGTTCCTATGGGAGAAGTCAATCTATGTTAAGATAGCACTACCAATGTCACCAAAAAAAGAAGAGCGATCATAGACATCAAAAACCCTCTTCCTTAATTTTTCTCCATTGTAAATTCCTGACGTATTAAGTAATTTGCTTTTTTTAATAAAATAACTAACAGAATTGGATTTTAAAGTTAAAGACTTAGATAATTGTAAGAAAGAAATAGATGCAACGCTTACGTACGAGGAATTGAAACCTCATTTTGAAAAAGCATTATTAAAGTATAAACAAAAAGTCAGTATACCGGGCTTTAGAAAGGGAAAAGCACCGCTGCAAATGGTGAAGAAACTTTACGGTGACAGCGTCGAATACACCGCCCTTGAAGACATTGCCAACAAAGAATTCAAAAAATATATAGTCGATAATAAAGTTAATATAATCGATTTCGGAAAAATGACTGACATGGATTATAAACCGAAAGAGAAATTCACTTTTAAAATAGAATTTGAAGTGACACCCGAAGTTGTAGTAGGCAATTATAAAAACCTCGAACTAACAAAAGTAAAGAACGTTATAGATGATACGATAGTGGAAGAGGAAATACAAAGTTCAAGGATGCGTTTGGCGCAGTTTGAGATTGATGGGCAGGCTCTTGATGATGATTATAAAATAACAGTCGATATACAGGCGTTGGATGACAGCGGTAACATTATCGTGGGAGAATCCCAGAAAGATATGCCAATATTTTTAAACAACAGGGACTTGTTTCCTGAGTTCAGGGAAGGCTTGAAGAATATAAAAGAAGAGGAAGAAAGAGTAATAGATACAAAAGATGCAAACGATAAACCGAAAAAGATAAAAGTCACATGTCAAAAAGTCGAAAAAATTGTATTACCAGAAATAAATGTAGAGTTTATAAAGAAGGTAACTGGTAAAGAAGATATAAAGGATGAGAAAGAATTCAGGAAATTTATGAAGGGTGAGATCGAATCTGCATACGATAATATTTCAGAGCAGACTATGAAGAATGATATTGTTAGTGAATTGATAAAGCTGAATGAAGTAAAAGTACCGGATACATTTGTGAATTCGATATTGGATCAATATGTTAAGGATTATAAAATGCGTTTCCCTAAAAATTACAGCTTCAAGGATTTTAAAGAAGATGAATTCAAAAAAGAGAAACGCGTTGACGCTATCAGGCAGGCAAAGTGGTTTTTAATAAGAGAAAAGTTAATAGAGATGGAAAAGTTCAAAGTATCAGATGAAGACCTTAAGGAAGTTGCTAAAAAGAATGCTAAAACATATAACATGCCGGTTGATAAGCTGATGAATTCATACAAAACAAATGAAGACGTGAAAATTAAAATCTTAAACGACAAGGTGATGAATTTCTTAATTGAGAATGCTAACGTAACAGAAAAAGAAGAGATACGTAAGTCTGAGGCAAAAAAGAAAGCAAAACCCAAAAAAAATCTTAATAAATAAATTTAAATGAAAATGGATTTCACAAGTATAATCAAATCCCGCGAGGATGAATTACACAAAATGTTAAACAAAGCAAAGGAGATAAAGAGCCAGCTCGTTCCTATTGTTGTCGAATCGACTGCCCGGGGTGAGCGGGCTTACGACATATATTCCCGGCTGCTTAAAGAAAGGATTGTTTTTTTAGGGACACCTATTTTCGATGAGATTGCATCGTTGATAGTTGCACAGCTTTTATTCCTTGAATACGAAGATCCCGATAAAGACATCATGCTTTACATCAATTCACCAGGTGGAAGTGTATCCGCAGGACTTGCTATTTATGATACAATAAATTACATAAGACCTGATATATCGACGACCTGCGTCGGTCTGGCTGCTTCAATGGGGCAGCTGCTTCTTACGGGAGGAACTACAGGAAAAAGAATTGCACTTCCGCATTCTAAGATCTTGATGCATCAGCCATTAGGCGGTACGCAGGGACAGGCAACCGATATTGAGATTTATACAAAAGAGATGTTGAGAACCAAAGAAACTATATTTAATATAATTAGCAAACATACCGGTAAGCCTGTCGAACAGATTACGAAGGATGCTGATAGAGATAACTATATGACTGCAGAAGAAGCAAAAAAATATGGTCTTATAGATATGATTTTAGAAAAAAGGGTAAAACCAGATAAAGAAAAGAAATAATTTTTTAAGTTCATTTAAGTTTTTGTATGAAGCCGTCACACAAAAGTGTTGCGGCTTTTTTTATTTTGTGTATTTGTATCGTTTTCAAGTTTGAAATCTGTTAAACTCACCCCTGCCTGCAGCAGGCAGGCCCTACCCCCTCTCTTGAGAAGAGAGGGGGTACTAAGTGTAACTCTTCTCTTGGCTAGAGAGAGGGATTTCTGTCCCCCTTCTCTAATAAAGCTAAGGAATTAGGAGTTGAGTTGATAGAAGAACACGGAGTAGTCTGCCCACCTTTGGGAGTTTATGACTTGTTAGAGTAAAACAAAATAATTTTTTTTAGATAAAGTTTATTTTACAATATTATTGATTTAAAATTTTTCTATATGTAATCATTTGAACTATGATTATATCAGTTTTATTACTTATATTTACTTAGTAATAATATTAATATAGGACATTCACACTTTTCTTACTATAAATTTTCATTTGAAAATAATTCAAGATGAAAAAGCTGTCAGAAAAATCTAATTCACAATATAAATTCAGAAGTAAAATCCCGACCTCCACCGATCGAAAACAAGAGGATGAAGCATTAGTGGGTAACGAACAAACATTTAAAACTATTTTCGATAATGCTGGCGATGGAATTGTTTTAGCAGATGTTGAAAGCAAAAAATTTCTTGCAGCAAACAATATGCTATCTCAAATGCTTGGATACTCGTCTAAAGAAATTATTAAACTTGGAGTCAAAGATATTCATCCAAAAGAAAGCCTTCCATATGTTTTTAATCAATTTGAAAAACAAGCGAAGGGGGAGATAATCATTGCAAGAGATATTCCAATCACAAGAAAAGATGGCAGTATATTCTATGCTGATATAAATGCAGTTCAGACAAAACTGCAGGGTAAAAAATACCTATTGGGTATTTTTCGAGACATCACAGAAAGAAAGCGTGCTGAACAAATACTAAAAGATTCGGAGTCAAGATTAAAAATATTGTTTGAATATGCTCCGGATTCAATTTTTCTAATAGATAATAACGGAAAGTTTACAGACATTAATAAAACATCTGAAGAAATAAGCGGTTACAAAAAAGAAGAATTAAAGGGAAAGAGTTACGATGTAATTTTATCCAAGAAAGAAGTTCCAAAAGCAAACGTTATTTTTGATAAAACAATGTCAGGGGAACCTGCTGGTCCTGAAGAGATTGAAATCATTCGTAAAGACAATACACGTTTAATGGTTGAGATTAGGACGTATCCGGTTATTATTGATGGCCACCCGTTGGGCTTAGGAATCGCCAGAGATGTTACAGATCGAAAAAGATATGAAAAGCAAATAATTAATTCCAGGGAGCAGTTAAGGAATTTATCATCACACCTGCAAACTGTTCGTGAAGAAGAGAGAAATATTATTGCAAGAGATATACATGATGATTTAGGACAATCATTAACTGCTATCAAGATGGATCTATCATTTCTTGAAATGGATAAACATTTAAATAAAGATGAATGTTTGAAGAAAATTCAAAACATGAAGAGCTTAGTTGATTCTTCGATAAAGTTTATACAAAGAGTTTCGACCGAATTAAGACCGAGTATATTATACGATTTTGGACTTTCTTCCTGCATGCAGTGGCAAATCGATGAATTCAGAAAGCATACAGGAATTAAGTGCAGGTTAACAATAAAACCGGAAGAAATTATATTAGACGATAAACTCTCTATTGCTA
>CAYYJH010000020.1:0-35096 GCA_964472195.1 uncultured Ignavibacteriaceae bacterium
AAGAACAAAAGAACACATGAAAAAAAGCCCGCTTCTAGCGGGCTGCTTTGCAAGCATTTAGGGTGGAGCTAATCCCGACGCTTCGGGATGACCTTCTGAAGAATTGTGATACAAGAACAAAAGAACACATGAAAAAAAGCCCGCTTCTAGCGGGCTGCTTTGCAAGCTTTTAGGGTGGAGCTAAGCGGGGTCGAACCGCTGACCTTCTGAATGCCATTCAGACGCTCTACCAACTGAGCTATAGCCCCATAATATTTTTTAATAAAGATTAATTTATATATTTAAACAAAAAAATTCAAACCAAATTAATTTATATCCGGGTTAGATTTGCTCATTAAGTTAGGTATGAAATAAACTTAAAGTATAAAATTACTCATATATTGTTGAGACTCAATTAGTTATTTTTTAATTACGTAACAAAATCAGATTTGTTGTTATAAAAATAATTTATTAATGATTTCTTGTTTATTTATACATAAAAAAAATGTTGCTTCTTTATTAGGAGTGCTGTTCTGCATTTCTCTGCTGTTCGAAACTAATTTATATTCCCAAACATTATGGGACATCGATATACAGGATGCAAAATCTCCCATGAGTTGGCTGGTGAGCGATGGTTTGTATTCTAAAGAAGTTATTAAAGAAGGAGACTTCGATGGTATTCAATTTATTCCTACGGTTGGATTTGTTTTCTACATTAGTTCAGCTGAAGTTGAACATCTATCAAACGTGTATGAATATTTAGTAAATCTGTTTGGAAAAGAGAATTTCAATAAGGATTATATATCTCAAAATCTAAAGAACAAAGGCAACGAAAAGAAACTGGAAGCTTCAATAAATGACGGAAGGAGTTTTGTTTTCCGTGAGTGGAAAAAGGATAATCTGATAATCAGATTATCCTGGAATCAGTACAGGTTCTGGATTGAAGTGATCAACAGGGATTTTCAAAAATAATACAAATTCCTTAATGAAATAATTATTATGTCTCGGTAAGAACCTTGTCGTATTTTGTATAAGGGCAAGCTGCGTACTGTTCACCCGTTTTCTTTTCTAATGCTGGTATAAAATTAGCACATTCCGGTTTTGCTATCGGGCAGCGGTTTCTGAATACGCATCCGCTGGGTTTTTTTAATGGTGTGGGTACGTCTCCTTCTAAAATGATTCTTTCTTTATCTCTATATTTTGGGTTGGGAAGAGGTACCGCTGATAATAACGCTTTACTGTATGGATGAATCGGGTGGTGGTATATTTCTTTTCCTATACCTAATTCAAAAATTTTTCCTAAATACATAACTGCAATTCTTGAACTGATATGTTCTACGACTGAAAGGTCATGTGCAACAAACAAAATACTTAAATCAAATTCAGCTTGCAATTCCTGTAACAGGTTAATAACCTGGGCTTGTATAGAAACATCGAGTGCAGAGACGGGTTCATCTGCAATTATGAGTTTTGGGTTGGTTGACAAAGCTCTTGCAATTCCGATTCTCTGCCTCTGCCCGCCTGAAAATTCGTGAGGATATCTTTTTGATTGCTCAGCCTGTAAACCGACTTTATCTAAAAGCCAGGCGACCTTTTCTCGCCTTTCTTTCTTGCTCATTTTTGTATGATACAGTAAGGGTTCCTCGATAATTTGTCCAACAGACAATCTCGCATTTAATGATGAATAGGGATCCTGAAATATCATTTGTATATTTTTCCGGTATTTACGCATTTCTTTTCTGTTTAATGTAAGCAGATCTACTTCACCATAAGCTGAATTGAAAAATAGCGATCCGCCTATAGCAACATCAGGAGAACCAAATTTTAATATATTAAGAATAGCTTTTCCTACAGTAGATTTACCGCAGCCAGATTCACCTACAAGTCCTAATGTTTCTCCCTTTCGTATATCAAAACTAATATCATCGACCGCTTCAATTTCAGCAACCTTTGTTAAGAATAATCCACCAGTAACAGGGAATTTCACAGTTAAATTTCTGATCTCAATTAAGTTTTCAGGATTCATTATGATATAATTATTTATCTTTATTTCATTCTTTTAAAAAAGGTGACATCTTACAAAATGTCCGGGATTTATTTCTTTCAATTCAGGTTCGTTTTCCCAACATTCATCCATGACTTCTGTACACCTCGTGCAGAATTTGCATCCTTTAGGTAAATCAAGTATATGCGGGATTAGTCCTGGAATTGCGTGTAATTTTTCTTTTGTATCTTTTTTAGGATCAGGTAAAGAACCTAACAGTCCGATTGTATATGGATGTTTGGGATTATCAAAGATCTCAAATATATCGCCGATTTCCTGGAACTTTCCGCCGTACATAACAATGACTCTGTCACAAATTTCCGCAACAACTCCAAGGTTATGTGTGATTAAAAGAATAGCCGCTTCCTTTTTTTCATTTTTAATTTTCACCATCAGGTCGAGTATCTGTGCCTGAATGGTAACATCTAAAGCTGTTGTGGGTTCGTCTGCAATCAGTAATGAAGGTTCACAAGCAAGTGCCATTGCTATCATTACTCTTTGTCTCATCCCACCACTGAATTGGTGTGGATAATCTTTCATCCTTTTTCTTGCATCCGGGATTCCAACTAAATCAAGCATTGCTACAGATTTTTCAAATGCTTCTTCTTTATCGATGTCCTGATGCCGAAGAAGAACTTCCATAACCTGCTTACCGATTTTAAGAACTGGATTTAGAGAAGTAAGAGGTTCCTGAAAGATCATTGTGATTTCGTTTCCTCTATAGTTTTTCATTTCTTCGATAGATAATGCTAACATATCAACACCTTTGAAGTAAATTTCACCTCCAACGATTTTCCCGGGAGGGTCAGGTATTAATCTCAATAGAGAATTTGCAGTTACTGATTTACCTGAACCGGACTCTCCAACTATTCCTAATACTTCTCCTTCATAAATATTGAAGCTGACATCGTCTACCGCTTTAGCAGGAACCTTTCCTTTTACTTTCACGCCATTGGTTTTATCCTCCATTTTCTTTTCAATTCCTTCCACAAAGAAATACGTTCGGAGGTTTTTTACTTCAACTAATTTTTTCTTATCCATATTCTAAATAATTTTTCTGATCAACTCATTTTAGATTAATTTTTTTATTTTTATCTCAGTCTTGAGTATACTTTGGGATCGAAAGCTTCTCTTACTGCTTCCCCAATAAAAACAATTCCAAGCAGAGAAATAAATAATGCAATTAATGGGGTAGTTAATAACCACCAGTTGTTTACATCTGACAAACCCTGATTCATTAATTGTCCCCAGCTTGGTGTTGGTGGTGGTAATCCAAATCCGAGATAATCTAATGCGACCAAGACAGAAATATTTGCCACAATTCTAAAAGGAGCTAAAGAAATTATAGGTGTTAATGAATTAGGTAATATATGCTTTAGAATTACTGTCCTGTTCTTTGCACCCATTGAAACAGCAGCCGAGACGTATTCCCTGGCTTTTTCTCTATAAAATTCTCCCCTTATATAAAAAGTAATGCCTATCCAATTAAATAAATTAAGAACAAAAACAAGTATGATAAAATTTGGCTGTACTATAGAACTCACAATAATAATGACATAAAAGAAAGGCAGGGTAGCCCAAATCTCAATTAATCTTTGACCCAGGATATCAAATTTCCCCCCGAAATAACCAAGTGCTGCTCCTATCATAGTTCCAATTGAATAGCTAACGAGAGTTACAATAAGAGCAAACGATAATGAAATATTAAATCCATAAAGGAGCCTTGCAAAAACATCTCGCCCCCGGTCATCTGTCCCGCAAATATGAGCTGTTGATGGAGTGTGTGGGGGTGAACCTTCCAATTCATCCAGCAGATTTTCATTTGGTCCGTATGGATATAAAGGCATGATAACCCAATTATCACTATCATCGTTTTTAAACTTTGCATTTAATAATCTATAATTTGCTTCACCGGGAATATCCTGTCCAAATTTTTCTGCTGCATAATAGTTAAAAATAGGAAAATAATATTCACCCTCATAGTGCACTATGAGAGCATCTTTATTAACTAATAAAGGTAAAACAAAAGATATAATATATGCAGTTAAGATGATTATAAAAGCATAATAACCTCTTTTCAGAGTTTTAAACTTCTTCCATCTTTTCCTGAATATGGATGTTGATACATCCTTCTTTTTCTTTTTGTCTTTTTTGAGTGATTCCTTTACACGGGAAAATTCTTTCAGATTATACTCTTCAGAATTATTATTATTTTTTAAATTTCCACTCATAAATATAAAATATTATTAATTATTTAAATCTAATTCGGGGATCGATAATTGCATAAAATATATCCGATATTATATTACCGACCAACATTAGTAAACTTGCTATTACCAGGATTCCCATTGTTACAGGGTAATCTCTATTTAATATTGATTTGTAGCTAAGCAGACCCATACCATCAATGTTAAAGACCTTTTCAATTAATATGCTTCCCATCAAAACTAACGATAAAAAGTGACCCAAACCCGTTGCAAGTGGAATCATAGAATTTCGGAAGACATGTCCGAATATAACTCTCTTTTCAGAAAGACCTTTTGCAAAAGCAGTTTTTACATAATCCTGGCTCAGGTTTTCAATTACAGAATTCTTCGTAAGTATTGTTAGAGTAGCAAACATATTTACCAAATAAGCCAGAACAGGTAGAATTGTATGATAGAGCTGGTCCCATACTTGTTCAGGAAAAGATAAATACGCAAAATCATCAGAACGGAATCCACCCAGGGGGAATACATCCCAGAAACTACCTCCTCCGAAAAGAACTAGCATCAAACCACCTAAAGCCCAGCCTGGGATTGCATACCCCATGAAAACAATAACAGAAGAAGCAAAATCGAATGTTGAACCGTTTTTAACAGCTTTAGCTATGCCAAGTGGGACACATACTAAGTAAGACATAGTATATCCTATTAATCCGAAATAAATCGATATAGGAAACCTGCTTATGATGACATCCCAGACAGGCTCAGCATATACATAGGATTTACCTAAGTTAAGAGTCATCAAATTTCCGAGCCATCTTAAATATCTTAAGTGAATTGGTAAATCAAAGCCATAATATTTTTTCATTTCTTTCAAAGCAGACTCAGGAATATTAATTGTTCCACCAGTACCTCCTGTTTGAGTGGATACTTCTCCAGTAGAAAGAGAACCTCCCATTCCTCGAAGTTTCATTAACTCCATTTCTAATGGTCCACCGGGGACGACTTGCAGGATACAAAATACTAATATCGTGATTCCTAAAAATGTGGGGATGATAAGGAGGAACCTTCTGATAAAATAAAATGTCATAATATTAATTAAATTTCGTCACTTAGTTAGATAAAGAACCTAAAGAATTTATTATGAAATATTTAATCGTCTTTAGGTTCTTTATGTAAGAATATCAAAGTTATTTTCTTATTTATACTTGTTAGAATATGACTATTTTATAAATCAATTATTCTTTTGACTCTTCTTTATCCCGTTTTTCTTTCAAATCAAGCCAGTACTTTTGGTCTATTTCACCTTGTTCAAGTGTAATACCCTTATCTTTCTTTGCTTCATCATATTCTGCAGCTTTTTCCGGATCATTCCACCAGAGAATTGGAATTCTTAAATAATCTTCTCTTTTAGGTAACATCCATATTGGATAGCCGAATTTATTTTGGAATGTTATTCTTTGATAGGGCATATACCAACCGAATGCATACGGTTGTAATGAAGTCGCAATGAAATCTATTTCACGAATGATTTTTATTCTTTCTTCATTGTCGAATGAGGCGTTATATTTTAAGCAGAGTTCATCAATTCTTGTATCCTTGATTCCGGGCCAGTTTGTTGTATTTGGCTCATCTGCGGTTCCAGGACCCATTGAACTTTCGGGATTCGGAAAGTATAACCCACCCCAATTTATGGTAATGAATTCAAAATTTCTTTCGTTGCCAAGTTTGAAAGATGTTGAGCCGTCAAGCTGACGAAGGCTTAACTTAATTCCAACTTTTTTTAAGTCTTCCTGAAATATTGTAAGATATCTGTCAGCTCCGGGATTACCGTACGGTAATTCAACTTCGAAAACCTTACCGTCTTTAACTAAGTATCCTTCTTCGTTTTTTTCTGACCATCCTGCTTCTGCTAATAATTTTATAGCCTTATCAATATTGAAATGTATCTTTGGATTGTTTGGATTTTCATATACTGAACCAGGGAAAAATGAATATATCGGAAAGTATGCGTTGAAGAATAGTTTTTCGTTAAATAACTCACGATTGTATAAATGTGCAATTGCCTGTCGTATTTTCAAATCATTAAAAGGAGGTTTTCTCATATTAAAACAGATTCCTGATACACCGTTAGGATTTTCATTATATACTTTTCTCTTTAGGACTAATCCTCTTTTATAATCTTCAAAATCAAACCTTTCTTCCCACCATTGAGCTCTTCCAATATTGATTACATCAATATCTCCCTTTTTGAATTTTTCAAATTCTAATGATTGATCTGTTATAACGTCGAATCTTACCAGATCAAAATTAAATAAACCTGTGTTAAATTTTTCATCTTCTGCCCAATAGTCACTTCTACGTCTCAATGATATATTCTTTCCTTTTTGTATATCTTTTTCATCAATTAAGTATGGTCCGCTTCCAGGTATAAATTTCATCTGGTACTTTTCCAGATATTCGGAACCAGTGATATTACCAATATAATGGGCAGGCAAAATAAACATTCCAGAGAAATATAGAAATTGTCTCCAGTTTAGCTGTTTTGATTTTACTGAAACAATATACATACTTTCCGCAACGGGTTCCTCAAATGTTCCATAAAGAATATTCGAATAAGCTTCTAATATACCTGGATCGACAAGTAATTTCCACGTCGCAATAACATCTTCAGACGTTACCCTCTTCCCATCTGCCCATCTTGCTTTGGGATTTATCCTGAATGTAAACTTCATTTTATCATCTGATATTTTCCAGTGTGTAGCAAGGTTTGGTATAAAAACGTCTTCAACAGGATCTAATTGTAAAAGTGTTTCGTACATCATCTGCTGAGCAATTCTATTTAAATATGAATTTGCGTCTTTGCCTTCAGTTCTTAGAGTAGAAGGGAAATCAGGGATTGACATGACTATACTTCCGCCTTTTACAGCATCAGGAGATCCTAAGAGATTGTAGTCTGTTTTTGTTTCCCAGCCTTCTCCAGTGAAGCCTTCACCGCCCAATTCTGCCGGGACATTTGGATCAGCTCCTGGTGGAACGTTGAATTCTTTAATTGAAACTGGTTTTGTATCGAATACTTTCTTTCTTTTTTGACCGCAACTAATGATGAAAGAAGAAGTAAGTAACAGAATGATTGAGTAAAGAAAAATTTTATTGAGTCTCATAATATTGGTTTAGTTCAGATTAATAGTTGGTTTAATATTTAATTATACTGCAGATTATTTTTTAAGAAATTTGAGCCAGTATTTGTTAACTATTTCTCCCTGCTCAAGTACAATGCTTTTATCTTTTAGTGCTTTATCATACTCTAATGCTTTATCAGGATCATTAAACCAATAGGTCGGTATTGCATCAGTTACATCTTCGGTTCTTGAGAGGTAACCTTGTGGATACCCGAACTTATTTGCAAATGCAACTCTTTGTGCTGGGTAATACCAGGCCAATGCATAAGGTTGAAGATTGCATAAAATATAATCAATCTCTTGTATTATTTTTATTCTTTCATCTCTATCGAAAGAGATATTGTATTTAATACACAGTGTGTCGATTCTTGCATCTTTTACTCCGGACCAATTTGTGGAGTTTGGCTGGTCTGCTGTGCCTGGCCCGAAAGAACTTTCAGGATTTGGAAACACAAGTCCACCCCAGGCTGTATAGATTGCAGAGAAATTCCTCTCGTTACCAATCTTAAAACTTGTAGTTCCATCTACCTGTCTGAGGTTGAGTTTTATACCGGCATTTTTAAGATCTTCCTGAAATATTGTCAGGAATCTTTCCAAAGCTGGATGCCCAAATGGAAGGTCGAGCTCGAATATCTTACCATCTTTTACTAAATATCCATCAGCATTCTTCTCAGTCCATCCTGCTTCTGAAAGTAATTGCTGGGCTATATCGTAATCATATCTTATCTTTGGATTGTTTGGATTTTCATATACTGAGTTTGCATAGTATGAATCCAAAATTGCAGGCATATCATAGTATAGCTTTTCGATAATTTTAGTCCGGTTAAAAAGATGAGCGATAGCTTTTCTTAAACGTATATCATCAAAAGGTGGTTTTCTCATATTAAAACAAATACCTCTAAGACCACTTGGATACTGGTTATAAATTTCTCTACGTAAAAGTAAACCTTGTTTGTATTTCTCATATTTTTCGAGTTCTCTCCAATTGTCGATTTTTGATATTCCTGTTAAATCGATTAAATCAATTTCTCCTTTCTTGAATTTTTCAAATTCAATCCGCCTGTCAGTAACAACATCAAATCTTATAAAATCAAAATTAAATTTCCCAATGTTTTGTTTAGCATCTTCAGCCCAGTAGTCGTTTCTTCTTCTTAGTCCTAAAGACTGACCTTTTCTTATATCTTTTTCATCAATGATGTAAGGTCCGCTACCGGGGATAAATTCAAACTGGTATTTTTCTAAATATTCTGCACCAGTTAGATTCCCGATTAAATGAGCTGGCATTATCCTCATCGATGCTCCAAAATAGAGGAATTGTCTCCAATTTAATTCCTTAGTTTTAACCTTTACGATATATTTGCTTACAGCAACTGGTTCCTCATATTTTCCAAAGAGGATATTTGTATAAGGTGATAAAATACCTGGATCGACGAGTAATTTCCAGGATGCGATAACATCTTCAGCGACTACAGGCTTTCCATCTGCCCACCTTGCATCTGGATTAATGCGAAAGGTATACTCTCTTTTATCATCCGAAATTTTCCAGTGAGTAGCTAATTCTGGAATGAACTCTTCAGTAACAGGATCCAAACCAAGCAGTCCTTCATATGATAATTGATATTTTATAAGATAATTAACATAAGAATTTGCATCTTTGCCTTCCATCCTGAGTGTTGGTGGGAAATCCGGAATTGCAAGTATTATACTTCCACCTTTGATAGCATCGGGATTGCCAATTGTATTAAATTCGGTTTTTGTTTCCCAGCCTTCACCGGTGAAACCTTCGCCGCCTAATTCTGCTGGAACATTGGGATCGGCACCTGGCGGAGTATCATATTTTTTTATAGAAACTGGTTCTGTATTGAAGATTCTTGTTTGTTTGGTTTTACCGCAGCTAATAAGGAAACATGTAACTATGAATATAAGTATTGCATAACGCAGGAGGGTTAATTTATTTTCCATAAGGATTATATGTTTTATAGTTTAAACATATAATTAATATACTAAATGAAATTAAAAATTAATAGTTTCTAATGAATACATTCAGAAAATAGCATTTTTGATGATTTTCAATACTGAGTTTTAAGAAAACATAAACATTGCATAATTAATTTTATGAAATAATAATTAAATTAATAATCCTATCAGAATGTAAATCTTTATACGAAAATTATCCCCATCGGTTAATATCCTGTTAATAAAATTTCTTTATACATGTGAAATTGTTTTAACTAAAAATTAGTTTATATTAAAAATACTCCAAAATAAAAAATTACGTTATGTTAAATATAAAATCTTTACTGATTTTTATAATATCAGTTACAATACATTATGCATCGTGTGGATTCAGTCAACCATTGGAACTGGTTGAAGCTTTCCCAAACTTAACTTTTACAAGACCTGTGTTCTTAACACATAGTAATGATGGAACGGACAGAATTTTTGTAGTCGAACAACGTGGAATAATAAAGGTTTTTCCAAATGACAGCAATATAACTTCTCCAATTACTTTTATGGACATTCAGGGTAGAGTAGATGATAGTGGAAATGAAATGGGTTTACTTGGACTAGCTTTCCATCCGGATTATTCTAACAACCGATATTTCTATATTGATTATACAACTACAACTTCAGGTGTAAGAAAAACCAGGATATCGCGTTTTACAACGGTGGCTGGAAATCCAAACAAAGCCGATACGAATAGTGAGTTAATTCTAATGGAAATAACTCAACCTTACACAAATCACAACGGTGGTATGATTATGTTTGGACTCGATGGTTATTTATACATTGGCATGGGAGACGGTGGCAGCGGGGGTGATCCGCAAAACAACGCCCAGAATTTACAAAGCCTTCTCGGAAAAATTCTACGAATAAATGTTGATACAACGGTAGGAAGCACGAACTATGGTATCCCTTCTACGAATCCATTCTACGGCAACCCGACAGCAGGTAAGGAAGAGATATTTTCAATCGGGATGAGAAATCCATGGAGGTTTAGTCAGGATCCTGTATCGGGAAATATTTTGTGTGGTGATGTTGGTCAGAACGCATGGGAAGAAATTGATTTGATAGAAAATGGAGATAATTATGGTTGGCGGTGCTATGAGGGTAATCATCCTTATAATACATCGGGCTGTTTGCCAGCATCCAATTATACATTTCCGATAAAAGAATATGCAAACTCAGGTCCGGATTGCTCTGTTACGGGAGGCTATATTTACAGGGGAACAAGAAGACCGGAGTTAGCAGGCAGATATATTTATGCAGATTACTGCAGCGGTAAGGTTTGGAAGTTGTTATATCAGAATGGAAATGTGAGTGAAGACCAGTTGTTGTTGACAGTACCCTGGAGTATTTCCTCTTTTGGTGTGGACCAGCATAATGAACTATATGTTGTAAGAATGGATTTCTCCGGATCTGACAGCCGCATTTACAAGTTCAACTTAGACAGTACAGTAGGTATTGGTAACGGAAGCAGCACCATGCTAAAAAGTTTTTCATTAGAACAAAATTATCCAAACCCATTTAATCCTGAAACAAACATTACATACCACACTCCGAAGGTAAGTCATGTAAAACTAAGAGTATATGATTCTATCGGCAGGGTGGTCAGAACTTTGGTAAATACAACTCAGTTAGCGGGTAGTCATGTTGTTACATGGAATGGAAGAGATGACTTTGATTATAAAGTTTCAAGTGGAATTTATTTTTATTCTTTTAAATCGGATGATTTTAAAGCTACAAAAAGAATGTTACTTATCAAGTGATCAATCTCCTTTAAGACGTAATAGGATCTTGCCTTTTTCTAAGTAAATTTTTCATTTTATGAATCTGTAGCATGGCGTCGAACCATGCTATCATTTTTATATGGTCAGCTTTTATAATTATTTTTTTAATAGTAAGAATAATGTGAGATGTTTATATTTATTATCAAGTTTGGAAAAGAAAACAGAACCCATATCGGTATTTGATACGACCTTCGTTGTTTGTGATGTAGAAACAACAGGTCTCTCTGCATCGCTCAACAGGATTACGGAGATATCCCTGATAAAAATTTATAATGGTGAGTTCATAGGTAAGTATACAACTCTAATCAATCCCCAGCAGCACATTCCAAAAGAAATAACACGATTAACTGGAATTACGAACGAGGATGTATTCAATAAACCAACTTTTGAACAGGTTGCAAATGAAATAGTATCATTCATATCGAGTGATGATAATGGTTACGGAACTGTTTTTGTCGGTCATAATGTAAGTTTCGATTATAAGTTTTTACGGGAATCTTTTTACAGGATGTCACAGCCGATAGATTTTAATATTAAGACTTTATGCACTTGCAAACTTGCACGCAGACTTCTAAGAAGAATCAAAAGTAAATCTCTTCCGAATGTTGCAGCACATCTTGGTATTTCACAAAGGAAAAAGCACAGAGCTTACGATGATTCATATACAACTGTTCAAGTACTGTTGCACTTTCTCGAATTGTTACAGAATGAGTATGACATAAGTACAACGGAGGAACTGCTGAAATATCAGAACACTAAGATTTACAGCGAAGATAGGAAATCCCCTGCACTAAAAAGACTCAACATTAATTTAAAAGATATACCAAAATTGCCGGGTGTATATTTTATGAAAAGCAGGTCGGGTGAGGTAATATATATAGGAAAAGCAAAGAATCTTAAGGAAAGACTTTCTTCTTATTTCCATTACAACTCTGAATTTCCTGCAAAGGTTAGAAAGTTAGTTGCAAACATACACGACCTGGAATACGAAACAACTAATTCAGAACTATCGGCTCTAATACTCGAATCGAAATTAATCAAGAAATACAAACCGAGATTTAATTCCGCTATAAAACGATTTCGATACCATCCCTTCTTAAAAATTGATATTCAAAATGATTATCCAAAAGTAGAAAAAGTGTACGAGATCGAAAACGACGGTGCGAATTATTACGGACCATTCTCGAGCGGTATGACCGTCAATAAGCTGTTAAAAGATATTAACGATAAATTCCGATTACGTATGTGCGAAGATAAATATTTGAAAGCAAGCAAGGAACATTCAACTTGTATGTATCTTGACATAGGAAAGTGTGACGCACCCTGTAATTATACGATGTCAAAAAAAGCCTACAGAGAGGAAGTCAATAAAGTGCATGATTATATTACGAGTTATGATGAACATTCTGCACATAAATTATACAAGTCTTTAATGGAAAAGTTAGCAGAACAGGAGGAGTTTGAGAAAGCTGCTTCGGTTCGTGACAGGCTTCAGGATATTGAAAAGGTGTTGAGTTATCAGAAAGTGATTACATCTGCAATTAATAACAAAAAGATAATTATAAAATGTGACAGCGATTCATACAGGGAATTATTTTTTATACATAACGGAAAACTATTGAACACGTATGTAATTAATAAAGAAAACGAGTTTGATGAAAGGAATATATTTGAAGAATTAAATGATATGTCTGAATATCTCTTCTTTTCTCTCAGTAAATATTTAAAGCATAAATATACACGCGAAGAACTTGACGAGATCAAAGTTATATCAAACTGGCTTGCATTGAACAGGGACAGGAACCGGGTATTGGAGCTTAAGGAATCACATACAAAAGAAGAAGTATTACAATTTATGAATGCATAAAAATATTTTGTGTAACTTAATGCTTTGGCGTATTATCACATAGTGACCACTTCGTGGGTGGCAAAGATTAATCACAAGGTACTTAATAGCAAAATACAGTAAAAGTATTAGAATCATATAAAATGAAAAAAGGTTTTGTACAGATATATACGGGAAACGGTAAGGGTAAGACAACCGCAGCAATCGGTCAGGCTGTCAGGGCAGCAGGACATGGACTGAAGTCGTATATTGTACAATTTATGAAAAGCCACCCGTACGGTGAAGTGGAAAATCTGAAGAACTTGAAACAGTGGATTACATTGGAGCAGTTCGGCAGTGATGAGTTTGTTTTAAAAAGAAAACACCCTGATAAAAAAGATGTTGAAGATGCTCACAAAGCAATTTCTTATGCAAGGGAAAAAATGATGAGCGAAATGTATGATTTAATAATTCTCGATGAGGTGTGTGTCGCAATTTATTTTAAATTGTTGAATGTAAATGAAGTCTTAAAATTAATTGAAGATAAACCGGAAAGGATAGAATTAATTCTCACAGGTCGTTATTGTCCAACAGAATTATTGGCTAAAGCAGATTTAGTAACAGAAATGAAGGAAGTTAAACATTATTATCAAAAAGGTATCATAGCAAGGGAAGGCATTGAATCATAAAACATTAAAATAAATGAGAAAAATTAGAATCATTTGTATCGTTCTATTTGCAGTCATCATATCAGTTAAGACTGTTCGTACTCAGGAGTTCAAATTCATAGCAATGACAGATAGCAGGGGAGCTTATAACGGTGTCAATGAACCCGTCTTATCTGATTTTATTCAGCACATTTTAAAAAAGCAGAAAGATGCAAAGTTCTTACTATTCCCGGGAGATATGGTTAACGGCAGCAGTACTGACCCTGAAAACACTGTCAGACAATTAGAGCACTGGAAAAATATAATGACTCCCATATATAATAATCGTTTTATGATAGAACCAAAAGTATATGTTACTGTTGGTAACCATGAAATTAATCACAGGTATGATGAGGATAATTTTAGAAAACAATTTCCATACTTACCGCAAAACGGACCGGAAGATGAAAAAGGATTAACATATTCATTCGATTACAATGATGCACATTTTGTTTTTATTACATGCAACAGGTGGTATTATGGTGACCTGAATGATACCACCGATGACAGAAGGGATTGGCGGTACATAAAACATCTTGAATGGCTGAGTAGTGATCTTAAAAAAGCAAGAGAAAGAGGTTCAAAATGGATTTTTGTTTTAAGCCATGAACCAACATTTCCTATCGGCGGTCATTTAAGAGACTGTTTACCAAATTTAGGAGGGAACTTAACACTTCCATTAAGTATAATTAGGCTGTGGTATTTAAAACAAAGGGATGCGTTCTGGAAAATTCTTACAGATAACTATGTTACAGCTTACATATGCGGGCATGAGCATTTATATGGGCGACAGAATGTTGAAGGAGTTTATCAAATTGTAACGGGTAGTGCCGGTGCTCCGATATATAATTTTAATCCGACCTACAGCAAGAACAATGATAATGCATCCGGATTTGAAATGTCATACAATGATGCACTTCCATACTATGAAGTTCTTAATTACAACTATGGACCGGGCAAAAATTCTCAGCGATCGGATGATTTTGTCGGGTACGGAGCATTTAATTATACTGTGTTTGATGTTAAAGATGATAAAGTTATAGTAAATGTGTATGGTGCTTTTCCCAAAGCAGACAACAATTCCGAGATGGGAAGTGGAATAAATATAATTGATACTTTTGTAATTGAATAAGGGAAGTATTTTTCACTGAGAACTAATTACATCATCTAATTCTTCTGTATATTTGAATCCATTCATTTCCTAACGGAACACCATTCGAAGTAGTACTTCCAAAACCACTGAAAATAGTAGGAGGTTGAAGACCTTGAACAGGCGGTTGTATCTGTATTATCTCAAGTGTTAGAACAGAATCAGCTCTGAAAATTCCTTTCTGAGTTACAATTTCGGGTGAAGTTTGGTAGAGGATTATTTGTTTGATTCCTGCTGAAGAATTCGAATCGGTGGTCTGAAAGGTTCCAGTTAATGTTATTGAAACAAAATCACTGTCCTTTGCATTTATGCTGTAAGTATTATCATCATTAAAATCAGCTTGAATCTTTATAAATCTATAAGGAGCTTTTCTTAAAGCAGGAGCAATATCATTTTCTATGGATATCCAGAGGTTTTCTGTAAGAGCATTTTTTGGTAAAGGTATTACTGAAATTGTATCAGACTTTCTACCTTCGCCGAGACTGTTTACCGCAGAGATAGAATAATGATAAGTATTATAAGACACCAGGGCAGTGTCAGATATATTTTTTATATTTGCATTCACTTCTTTTAATAAAATCATATTCCCGGTTGAATTTCGTCTGTAAATTCTGTAATGTGTAATCGGAGAAAGACCTTCTGAATACGGTATCATCCACGACAATGACACGCTGTTTAAACCTGCGGTGATTTGCACATTTCTTGGCTCAGAAGGAGTGAAATTTGTCATAGCAGGTCTTACGCAAATTTGATTTGACCTTTCACTTTCTCCTTTATTGTTGACAGCGGTTATATAAAAATAATATGCAGTTCCATTAGTGAGATTCGAGTCGTTATATGTAAATGTATTGGAAGAAACGCTTGCAATTAAAGCTCCATTCCCGGTACTTTGACTTCTGTAAATCCTGAATTCAGTAATTGCAGAACCGCCATTGTTCAAAGGAAACTGCCATCTGAGATAAGCTATTTTATCGCCCGGGGCAACGGAGAGGTTTTGAGGAGAAGAAGGAGTTCGTGATTCTGATTCGATGAAAGCTTCATAATCCGAACAATTAAATAATACGAATGGAAAAAGTAATATTATTAGTATGAAAAGCTTTTGCATAATATTAATATGAAGAAATCGGTTCAAGTTAATGCTAAATTTTAATAATAGAAACTGATTTATGAACAGGGATTAGCGTATGTTGAGTTTAGGAGGGATTCATATAAAGGCTCAAAGAAATAATATGTAGCGATGGTACAATTCCGCCAGCAACTTCGAATCGGTAGGTAGAACTGCTGATACCACTCAACAAAAAAACCACCCATTCTTTAGAACAGGTGGTTTGATATTTTAATTTACTTTTCTTTATTTTTATTTATCCTTTTTATCATCATCATCCACAACTTCAAAATCGGCATTTTCTACATTCTTATCGTCTTTTTGCTCAGTTTTCGGCTCGGGTTCGGGTCCTTGCTGCTGCCCGGGACCTCCACCAGGAGCTTCTTGTTTTGCCTGTTGATACATCTGAGATGATGCTTCATTCCAAACAGTATTGTATTGGTCTATAGCTGATTTTATTTCGGTTGCGTTATCGGTTTTGACAGCTTCTTTGAGCCTGTCTAAAGCTGCTTGAATTTTTGATGTTGCTTCCGGATTTAGTTTCCCTTCAAATTCTTTTAACTGTTTCTCACCCTGGAATATCATAGAATCAGCCTGGTTCTTAAGGTCAATGCTTTCTTTTCTCTTCGTATCTTCGGATTCATGCTCCTTAGCATCTTTTTTCATTTTTTCGATTTCAGATTCTGATAAACCTGATGAGTGTGTTATCTTAATATCCTGCTGTTTGCCTGTACCCAGATCTTTTGCAGTCACGTGTAAAATTCCGTTGGCATCTATGTCAAACGTAACTTCAATCTGTGGGATTCCTCGCGGTGCAGGCGGAATTCCATCTAAATGGAATCTGCCAAGCGTTCTGTTATCCATTGCCATAGGTCTTTCACCCTGCAAAACGTGGATTTCGACTGACGGCTGATTATCTGCAGCAGTTGAAAATGTCTGTGTCTTTTTGGTTGGTATTGTTGTGTTTGCGTCAATAAGCCTGGTCATGACACTTCCCAACGTTTCAATCCCAAGCGATAAAGGCGTAACATCGAGTAAAAGAACATCTGAGACATCACCTGCAAGAACACCACCCTGAATAGCTGCACCTACTGCAACTACTTCGTCCGGATTTACACCCTTATTGGGTTCTTTTCCAAATATCTTTTTCACAGTTCCCTGTACCACAGGAATACGTGTGGAACCACCGACCAAGATCACTTCATCTATATCACCGGCTGAATAACCAGAATCTTTTAAAGCCTTTTCACATGGACCGACTGTTCTCTCAATTAAATCACTAATAAGTGATTCAAACTTAGCTCTTGTGATGGTTTCGAGCAAGAACTTTGCGCCATCTGCAGTAGCGGTAATATATGGCAAGTTCACTTCTGTTTGCGAACTTGTTGAAAGAGCCTTTTTAGCATTTTCTGCAGCTTCTTTTAGTCTTTGCAATGCCATTGCATCTTTCCTGAGGTCAACGCCTTCTTTTTTCTTGAATTCGTCTGCAAGATAATCAATTAATCTATGGTCAAAGTCATCACCGCCAAGATGTCCGTCACCGTTTGTCGATTTTACTTCGAATACTCCCTCACCGAGTTCGAGTATAGATATATCAAACGTACCACCCCCAAGGTCGAATACAGCTATCTTTTCGTTTTTCTTTTTTTTATCCAACCCGTAAGCAAGTGAAGCAGCTGTCGGCTCGTTAATTATTCTTTTAACATCGAGCCCGGCAATCTTACCCGCATCTTTCGTTGCCTGTCTTTGAGAGTCGTTAAAGTATGCCGGGACTGTAATAACGGCTTCTGTTACAGTTTCACCAAGATAATCCTCTGCAGTTTTCTTCATTTTTTGTAAAATCATTGCAGAGATTTCCGGAGGTGAATAAACTCTTTTTTGATTCGTGCTCTTATCATCTATCTCAACACGTGCAACATCATTTTCACCTTTGATAACTTTGTATGGGACCTCTGAAATTTCTGTTTCAACTTCATTGTATCTTCTTCCCATAAATCTTTTGATAGAAAACACGGTATTATTTGGATTTGTAACTGCTTGCCTTTTTGCCGGGTCTCCAACTAGTCTTTCACCTGTTTTAGTAAAAGCAACAACAGATGGTGTAGTCCTTGAACCCTCTGCATTCTGAATTACTACAGGATCATTCCCCTCCATAACAGCAACACAGGAGTTGGTTGTCCCTAAGTCAATACCTATTATTTTACCCATTTAATTAATTCCTTTCTTAAAATTTTTTACTCATGTTGAGTATTTATTAAACTCTTTTTTAAAAATCATAATAACCAAGGGCAGGTTTCCCTACCCTTAGTTTGTTCGAACGGTTATGATTTTATTTAACTGATATTTCCTTTACAACTTTCTTTGCTTCTTCAACTTTTGGAAGAGTGATGTTCAAGACTCCATCTTTGAATTCAGCATCGATCTTATTGGAATCAATGTCTTTAGTAATATTGAAGCTTCTGCTGAATTCACCGTAAAAGATTTCATTCATTATAAGATTTGTTTCTTCTGTTTTCTTTTCCTGTTTCTTTACACCACTGATAGACAATACATCGTCTTCTACATTAATTTTTATGTCTTCTTTCGATATACCGGGCATTTCTAATTTAAGCATGAAGTTATCTTTGTCTTCCGAAATTCTAACTCTCGGTGCAAAATTTGAAGCGGTATCTCTTCCACTGAAGAACGGACCGTTGAATATTGATCCAAATGCATCGTTAAATAAATCATGGTCTTTTCTTAATTTTATTAAGTTCATGTTGTATCCTCCTGAATAATTTATTAAAGTTTTTGAATTTTAATATTAATAACTGCAATCATTATGCCAAAGCAAAAAACGCATAAAATTGATGATTAATGATGAAATGCAGTTCAAAGATATGAAGAATCATTCAAAATGAACGAATTAAAATTCATGTAGATACAAAAAAAATCCAGTCATATATTTCAATGACTGGATTTGCTGACAAAAGAAAGGGTAATTTCTAATTGTCTTTAAACATCATCAATTAGAATAAAGATCTCTTTGATGTCTTTCGTTTTGGATTTCAAATAATAGCCATTTGAGAGCTTTAATTTGAAAATAACTGAATGTTTCATTTTAGCCTATGCTGAAATTTATTGAGATGTTTATGTGTACAACTTAACTACTATAAATATAATAGTCAATAGCAAAATATCTAAAGTATAACTTTAAGTGTGCTTGGAAAATAATATTCTAACCTTCTTTAAATCGAGGATTTTAAAGAAATTAATTGAATATAGGAATAATGATAGCAATAATAAATAAAGTATAATCAGGAAAAAAGGAGAAAGTTTTAAGAAATTTTTTATAATGTAACTAATCGCGAAAGTTATTAAAGCTAAAGATGAAGTTTTGAAAATTTTGTTCCAATTGTAGTCTATGCAATAAATTTTTTGAGAAATGAAATAAATAATTATGAACATTACAAAGTATGTTATTAAAGTTGCACATGCAGCACCCATCATCTGGAATCTCGGAATTAATACAAAGTTCAAAGAAACATTAATAATAAATCCAATACCTGTAACCAATAAGAGGTATATAGTTT
This sequence comes from uncultured Ignavibacteriaceae bacterium, assembly GCA_964472195.1. GTDB lineage: Bacteria > Bacteroidota > Ignavibacteria > Tepidaquicellales > Tepidaquicellaceae > BS750m-G4. Next base: position 19,560 of record CAYYJH010000020.1, read on the forward strand.
TGTTTGAAAAAAATGGAGCAACATTAAGGTTTGCGAATAAACCCGAGAAGAAATACGACAATAATATTACGGGAATGATGACAAGCCCGATTTGGAATTTCTCCTCTAAAATACTATAACCCCAAAAAGAGATTTTTGCTACGGGAGCAGTGAAAAAAGTAAATAACAGGAATAGAAATAATCCAGCAAAAACAAAATATGTAAATATATCGGAAATGATTTTCTTGTTATCAGGATTATCCAAAATATTTAGAAAATATGGTGTCCACGAAAATTTAAATGCTGCAATGATTAAGCTCATTACAGAAGCAAGCTTGTAATTTACACTGTATATTCCGACGATATCCTCCCCCCAGAAATATTTTAAAAAGAATCTATCGGATAAATCAATAACAACAAGAAACAGCCCGATGTATATAAATTTATTCCCAAAGAATATCAGTTTCAGAGCTTTTTTGATTGAAATCTTTAGAATAAGAAATTTTCTCGTGAAGAATAATCCAAACAAGAAAGTAACGAAAACAGATATTATATAACTATAGAAAATTGCTTCGATGTTATAATCGAGAAAAACAATAAAGATAATATTAAAAGCAATGTTTAAGATAAGAGAAAGTATCGTTAAATAGAGATAAGTCTTTGCTTTTAGTTCAGCTCTGAGTAAAAGTAGAGGAAATCTAAACAATGTATCGAAGAATAATAAAAAGCTTAGAACTTGAATTAAGAATATTCCTTTCGATGGATTGTCGAATTCTATTAAACTCGATATACTTCCCGATGAAAAATAAATTATTACTGAGAAAATTATTGATGTTGAAAATATCAGTATCAGTGTTGTAGAATATACTTCAGATTTTTCTTTGTTTTCTTTAGCGTCTATGAAAAACTTAATAAAAGATGTTTCCATTCCGTATACATAAATCAAAATAATAAAGAGCCAAACGGATTGAACCAGGTTGAACATCCCCAATTCACCCGGTGTGAAAAAATTTGTGTATAAGGGAATTAGCAGGAATGAAACGGCTTTATTCAGAAAGAGTCCAATTCCGTAAATTGCAGTGTGCGAGAAAAGTTCTTTTACATGAGATTTATTCTGATCATTAGTCATCATTTACAATATTATATTCAGAGTAGAGTTCGTTAAGTCTTTTGTTAACTGATTCAAACGAATGATATTTCTCTACCCATCTTCTGCCTTTGACAGAATATTCTTTAATAATATTTCTATTATCGATAAGAGAAATTAGTTTTTCTTTTAATGTATCAATCGTTGAATGAATGAAAGGATTATCCTTAATAAACTTAAGATAATCTTCTGAGAATTCAGTTATTGTTGGAACTCCCATCGACAGATTTTCAACAGAATTCTTGCCATAACCTGAGCCGCCGAGTTCACCGCCAACCTGGTCAATTGCCAGGTCACACTCACTTTTTATTTTTAAGACTTCGTTTCTATCCATCTTTTCTAACAGAATAAAATCTATATCTCTTACTTTTTTAATCTCATCTATAACTTCAATAATTTTATCAGTACCTTTAAACTTTCTGTTAGTAGGAGAATGTATGATTTTCAGTCTTTTGTTATCACGTGGTTTTATGTCAAATTGATTTACGTTGAATGGAAAATAAACATAATTAATATTTGGATGAATATTGAGATGATCAAATTCCACTGTTAAGGTCATATCACTCATTTCATCAAGCTTTTTAAAGACTCCTCTTGTTCTCAGGTCGCTACCAAAGTAACAGCATACAATTTTTTTGTTTATCTTTTTAAGCTTCTTAGCAAAACGTAAGTCACGGTATAAATCCATTCCTCCATCGAAGTGGTAGATATCAAAATTATAAAGTTTATATTTGTTAATGGTTTCTTCGATTGAGGATTTATTATTGAAGTCACGAACTTTAAAATAAATGTTCTCGATAAGATTCTTTGGCTTATAGAACTTCATCACATTAGAATGTCCAGCATTAGCAATCTTACTGTCACGCCATTTCTTAGACTTAGCTCCGGTATGAAAAGGTAGATTTATGCATACGTCCTCTTCAAAATTCAGTGTGTTTTTATACAATGTAATTAAACGGGAATCAATATTGTTCTGCCTGTGCATTTTCACAAAGTCCATTGGCATTCCTGCGAAATTCTGAGGTGCAATATGAAGGATTTTCAGCTTTTTGATTTTTTGTTAAGGATTTAATAATCTTAATATGTTACCAGAAAAGATTAATTCTTTATCGTTTGCAGGTATATCAAGACTTTCAATTATCGGAATATACATTTGCGGTAAACCCAGATTATAGTCACTTCCAAAAATAACCTTTTCAGCACCGACTTTGTGAACAACTTCGTTTACAAAATAAAATTCTCTAACTGATTCCGTTCCAAAATATACATTCGGATAATTTCCATTTTTCACATCATCTGCGCACTGGAGATAAAGACCTGGACTATCTCCACCCAGATGTGCGAGGATTATATTAAGATTTGGATATTTATCGCTAAGCTCAAGAGGATATTTATAACTTGCAATATCTAACCAATTACCGCAGTGTACTACAACAGGCTTTTTGAATTTCTCGGCTAACTCTAAATATTTCTCTAACGATTTATCAGTAACGCGTTTTCTCAGTATCGATGGATGAATTTTAAACAGGTATATATTATCGAGATTCTCTTCTAAAAAATTGTCTAAATTTTCATCATCGGGATTTATCCAGGCTTTGTAATAGAATTTAAAATCAGGATTATTGTAAGTTTGAGGAAATAGTTCTTCATTACTTGTTTTATCTGCAGGCATACAAACGGCGGCTTCCACCCCGGTGCTTTTCATAACTTCGATTGCCTGTTCGACTGTCGATTCATAATTAAAAAACACATCGCCCCATTTACCTATATGAATATGAGCATCGATTATTTTCATTTGAATATATCTCCTACGTTAAATTTTTCTTTCATATCGATTATCGAAGAATTTTTATCTTCTATTTTGTTAATTTTAAGAATACCATTACAGCAATTTATTAGAATTGAATTGTTTTCGATGTTAATTATTTCACCATTTTTCCTATCAAAGTCTTTTTTGTTGGAAATTATTTCAGAAATTAAGAAATAATACTCTTCATTATTTAGAATACTAAAAGCACAAGGGTACGGCGGAACTAATGCCCGAATCAGGTTTCTAATTTTAATTATATCATCATCCCAGTTAATTTTTCTTTCTTCGGATGAGATTTTTTTGTTTGCTTTAGAGTCAGGAGAAATATCTTGCTTTAAAAATATAGGATTTCCTGTTTCTATTTTTATAAAACTGTCGATAATTGATTCTGATGATTTCTTCGAACATTTTTTGTATAAACTGTTTACATCATCATCTTCTTCAATCAATATTTCTGTCTCGTTTAAAATATCTCCGGAGTCAACACCCTCATCTATCTTGTGAATGCTGATTATTAAATGCTTCTCTCCATTCATAATAGCTCTTGATATTGGTGCTCTGCCCCTATATTTCGGAAGTTTACCACAGTGAAGATTTAAAATTCCATGTTTTGGAATTTCGAATATTTCTTTCTTGAGAATTTCCATAAAACCGACACATATACCTAAATCATTTCCCACAACATCTTTTTGTAATTCAGATGTAGAACTTGTCTTGTGTAACAGTATCGATGAGTTCTCACACAGGTTTTCAATCGGTTTATAAAAAGCTTCCAGCAATTTTTCTTTTTCATAATCTTTGTGTATTACAACAAAGTCCGGGATGTATTTTTTCACAATCAGATTTCTCAAACAAACATAACTCATTATACCATGTGCCAGATAGAAGAATTTCATTTAAGCATTTTTTTATACCAGGTAAATGTTTTTTTAATTCCCGTGTTTAAATCAATCTTGGGTTTAAATTTTAAAATCTGCTCTGCCTTTTTTATACTTGGAATTCTCAATTCCACGTCAACATAATTTTTCGGCACATATACTATTCTCGATTTTGTTTTGCACAGTGTAATTATTTTTTCAGCTAATGATGAAATTGTAATTGTTCCTTTTGGATTTCCGATATTAAAAATTTCACCAACAGCTTTCTTGTTTGTTAAACATAACTCAATACCGTCGACCATATCATCTATATAGCACCAGGATCTTATTTGATCACCATCGCCATGCACTTCAATGTTTTTATTCAGTACAGCATTTTTTATAAAAATATGAATAGCACCTTCCCCGATCTGCCCTGGACCATATATATTGAAAGGTCTAATCGTTACGCTCGGAAAGCCGAATTGCTTGAAGTAACTGTGTACAAGGTGTTCTCCCGTAACTTTACTCACAGAATAAGTCCATCTGCCTTCTCCGACCGGAGCGAAGTTTGTATCAGATTTTTCACTCGATTTATACGAATAAGCTCCGAGTACCTCGCTTGTTGAGAAATTTATCACTCTCTCAAGTCTGTTAGAGTTTTTTTCTAATGCTTTTAGAAGATTGAACGTTCCGAGTGTATTAATTTCCATAGTTTTAACAGGATTGATTATAACAGTATCAACTCCGGCTATTGCTGCGAGATGAATAACGATTTGTGGTTTATATTCTTCGACTGTTGATTGTAATTTTTCAAAATCGAGAATATCGCCTTGCATAGTCTTAAGATTTTTCGATTTAATCTTTTTGAATTTTAATGAGTCTCTCGAAAAGTTGTCGTATATGAGAATTTCATTTTCGGTAATTAACTTTTTTGCAAGAGTACTTCCTATGAAACCCGCTCCTCCTGTGAATAAAAATCTTTTGTTTTTTATTGTCAATATTTTATTAATTTAATTTGTGTATTTATTAAAGATCTATCTCGAATGTTTTTCTTAAAAATCCATGTGCTGAAAATCTCTTCTTAAAAGCAAACAGTCCCTCCGATAATTTATTGTTAACATCAGATGTGCCAATATCATATATTTTAAAGTTGTGTTCTTTTGCCCATTCGATGGATTGATATAAAATAAATTCTGAAACACCTTCTTTATTGTATTCATTGTCCGCTGCCAGATAAAAATTTAATATTACAGATTCGTTTATTACAAAAAGAATGCAAATACCTACAATTTTACCGTCTATTTTTGCGGAAAATAATATTATTTCATCTTTTAAATTATTTTTAAGATACACTAATTCTTCCAGACTATGAGTTGGTTTAACATTTTTTAAATCCCTGTCATTCAAGAGAACTTTATAATATTCTCGAAAGCAATCATTCGAAATGGGAGCATTAATGATGTCAAAGTCTATTTTATTAATGGATTTTTTAATTGCTCTTTTTTTTGTTTCCGAAATACTATTGAAACCGAATGAACTTAAGTCAACTATGTTTGTTATTGAGTTTCTTGTAATATGAAATCCTTCCTGTAAGAGAGCATATTCGTTCTCTTCGTTAGGCATTACGTAGTATAAATAGGGAAACGCATGAATACGGCAATGGTTGAAATCTGATTTTTTTAGATATTCTTTAAATGCATTAACGACTCTGATAAAATCTATAACATCTGATTTTTTCTTCCAGAGAAATCCTCCAAAGCTTACTCCTTTGCAAGATACAAAAATTTTTTTGTCTCCCTTATAATCTTCGCATCCGTTAATAATTGCAATTGTTTTGTTGTTTTTCTTAGTTTTGAATTTCAGGTGATGCCAGTTTATATTTTTTGAGAATATATCATTATAGGAGAGAAATTTGTAATCGTAAAAGAGATTATACTGGTTTCTCAGGAATTCCAACCATTCAACATCATTTTTTATATCCGATTTTATTATTTCAATCATAATTAATTTTCATAGAGTTCATATCCCGGTGTTTTTTTTATAAATTTAAAATCTTTTGGTATAAAAATATCCGATTCAATGTAATTGCTTCTGTTTATGTTATCACCTTCAACGATGACTTGATAATTATTCTTATCGAGGGCTTTAAGTTTTATCTTCACATTATCAATTCCGTTCTTTGTATCCAAAAGTTCATAAGTATAATCGTTTCCTTTCCATCCTAAATTCAACCCGTTAAAATAAAAACTAAACTGAGGATTGTAATGGTAGTTGGTGCTTATATAAACAATATTCTTCTTACCCCTTTGCTCAATTAGCTTTTTTATGCTGCTTACTTCATAAGTATTTTCCCAGCTTGGAATGCTAATAAGATAGTATATATTTAAACATATGAAAAACAAAGCAATAAAAATATAATAAAGTTTAGTAAGGTTAAATCTATGTGAAATAAATTTTGCAATAAAATAAAAAGCAATTAAGATGACGATTATTAGTGGTAATGCTATATGAAGGTTTTGGAAGTTAAAAACGTATGATTTTATCTCAGGTCTTTCGTACTGTGTTGCAAACCATAAAATATTTAATAAAGTAAGAAAGACGGCAATTAGTTTTTCCCTTAAAGAGCTTTTTATTAGTTCATTTATATATTTTGCGATAAGAAATGTAGCCGGGGTTAAAATTAATAGAACATACACCTCGAGTTTTGTTTTAAAAGCAGTAAGTATAATTAAACCTGTAATGAACCATATCCATAGAAATAGTTTTTTCCAGTCTAAATTTTTAAAGTGAAATGCATCTTTTACTAAACTTATAAAAATTAAAATACTGAACGGGATAATAGACAGCAGATAATTTACATGATAAAATATACCGGATGCTTTTACATTATGTTCAACACCAATTAAAGCACGGTCAACAATATGGAAGAACAAAAAATATTCAAGAAAACTGTTACCGTGATTTAGCAGCATATACAAATGCCATGGTAAAGCTACGATAACCCCGAGCGATGTAAAAATTATGAGGTCTTTAAGTTTATAATTGATCTTCTTTCGTAAAATAAGATAACTGAGAAAGAGTATAATGGGAATATAAAAACCTACAAGTATCTTTATCATTAAACATAATCCGAAAACAATTCCCCCCAAAATATTGTATATAGTTTTTCGATTTTCTGTATAAAGAATAAAAAGATAAAATGAAATTAGAATGAATAATGTGTATGGAATATCAAATTGAAATCTTTTAGAGAAAACATTGAATATAATGTTGCTGCTGAAAATTATTGCAGCAAAAATTCCCGTTTTCATATCATACAGTTTTTTTCCTATTAAGATTATGAAGTACAAACAAAGGAGACTGCTGATAAAAGGAATTATTTTTAATGCGATTGAGTTAATTCCAAAAATGAGAGTAGATAAATATCCTACCCAAATTAAAAGAGGAGGATGAGAGCCGGAATAAAATCCACCAACTGCATGAGTACTCTGGTCAAAAAAATCACTGTTTATATGAATTGAAAGAACCCTTGTCGCATACATACCTTCATCCCAGGGCTGTATATCAGTTGTTAAAAGTGAAGGCAGTTTTACAATGCATAAAAAAACAACGAGAAAAATAAAAATTATCTTAAAATTACGCTCGTTGTTGATGTAATTAATTATATCATTGAGGAATGAACTCATTCAGTTATTAGAACTTTAGAATGATTTAAAAACTTATCCCAAGCGAAAAAGTGTTGCTGCTACCAAATTCATTTGAATAAGGTACAAAAGCATAGTCCAGATTTATACTTTTATATTTAAAACCTGCACCCGTTGTAAGTCCTTTATTTTCGTAATTACTCTGGTATCCTGCTCTTAAGAATGCAAAATCCTTGTATCCTATCTCTCCGCCGCTGTGAATATGAAATTGACCGCCATCAAGTACTTTAAAACCATCTAAACTGATTAGAAAGCTGAAATCGTCTTTATTAAATGAGTAACCGCTGCCAAACCTTACTAAACTTGGAAGTTTAGTGCTTACATTTCTTAATTCATTTAAGGAGCCTAAGTTTGCTACTACAAATCCAAAATTTAAATTATCTTTTGTATAGCTTGTTCCAAAATCAATACCAAATCCCGAAGCTTCGTCAACGTATATTTTTTCGTAAAGGAATTTAGATGATAAACCAACCGAAAGATTATCAGTTAGTTTGTATCCAATCGATACACCGAGCGATAAGTTTTGAGCATCGAACTTATCTAATGGCTCTCCGGGAATATTTCTTATCTCAATATCACTTATTGTCGTTCTTAATAGACCAACACCGAATGCGAACTTATTTAAAATAAATTTTGCACCTACAAAATCTGTAGCAAGGTCTTGTACGGATTGATTGTGCATAATTGTAATGTTATTGTTCAATCCGAAATTTAATCTTGCTGGATTGTATATGACAGATGTTGCATCATTAGAAATAGAAGAAAAGGCGTCACCCATTGCTATTGATCTTGCACCAACTCCTAATTTCAAAAAAGAAAGCCCGGTATTTCCTGCCCCATCGTTCTGTGAGTATAATGAACTGCTAAAGGTGATAAGTAATATTAATGCTGCTGTGATTCTTTTAGAAAACATCTTTTATTTGAATTTAAATGCTAAACTTATGTTTTGTATTAAATCATGTGAATATGGTTCAAGTTGAACAGAATAATCTAAACCTAATTTTATATCCTTGGTGAATGATTTATAAAATCCAAACCCTGCTGAGGGTTTTAAGTTCCCACCAAAATCATCACCTGAAAAATCAATTCTATCTAAACCGGCTCTTAATTGTAATTGTTCTGTTAGATTGAACTCAGTTCCTAATTTAAAAAAATAGTTATTAAATCTTTCACTCGTCACACCCGTATTCTTGTTTTCATATTTAGGATTATTATGATATTCCATTTCCAGAGAAACCAAACCGTAATCGTTCGGGAGTAAGTAAGTCCCGCCAAAATTTATTAAAGTTGGGAATTTATCTTTTGTAGTGTTACCCAAACTACCGTATATATCCGATGTGTTCCATTCATTTTTTGCAGAAATATCTCTTACAGCGAATCCAAAACTTAAATTATCCATTGCCTTATAAACAGCACCGACGTCGAATCCAATTGAAGTACTTGTGACATCTTCGTATAATTTAGAATAGTAATATTTGAAACCAACACCGAGTGCGACCTGGTCGCTGACAAGAAAACTTGTGCCTAAATAAAACTGGTTATCGAAAGTTGAAAAAGTTCCTATTTGTCTTGTATCATTATCTCTTCCGTCTATATCACTGACACCAGCATTAATCCATAACAATGAAATTCCTGCACCGCGATGTCCCTGGTTTTTTAATGAGAATTTTTTTGTAAATCCAACGAAATTCAGGCTTCTGTCCATGCTAAGGAAAGTATATCCAATATTTACAATTCCATCTTCCTGGAAACTGGATATAGCAGGATTATAATAACCAACAACATCACCAAAAGTATTTGAGACCATCGCATTTCCCATTGAGAGCCCTCTTGCTCCAAAACCCAGCCGTGCGAAACTACCGGCATAACTGCCAATTTGTGCGTGTGCAATTCCGCTTAAAGAAATTGTAAGTAGAATCGTGATTAGATATTTTTTCAAAGTGTTATCTGTTAAGTTTTTATCGTTATGTTAATAATTATTGTAAAACAATTATTTTTCCCCAGACGTCGTCGTCACCCTCTACTTCTATCCTGTAAAAATAAACTCCGTTAGCTACTTGATAACCGTTGTCATTTTTTCCGTCCCATTGTGTGAAGAGTTCATCCGGATTATGTCTTGTTGCATTTTGTATTACTGTTCTTACGGGATTCATTCCAAAATCAAAAACTCTGATAGTAATTTTTGAAGGGCTTTTACCTGTTTTATAAAAAATTCTCACCACTTCATCGTCTGGTGCAAATGGATTCGGAGCTGCATATGTTTTCAAATCTGATGAAAGATCTATAGGTGTTACTGCTCTGAATATTTTCCATTTACCTACCCATGGTTGACCGAGTTCTATCGTTCTGCATAGTCCATCCGCACTACCGATGTATAGAGTGTCGTTCGAATGATTTCCTGAATAGAAATATTGTGTATGAAGAACATCGTTTGTTTCTTCATCGACGATTAAGCCGGGCTTGGTCCAATCGAAGATCCCAAAGTTGCTTCTCCATAATCCTTCATCAGTATAAGCATACACAACTGAATCCATCGAACCAACACCGTTTGAAGAAATGTCATTTAATGTATAAGCCCAGCTAAGTCCTCCGTTGGATGTGTAACTTACAGCGAAAACTTCTAATGGGTCTTCCGCTTTTCTTGTTGCAGCCCATACTATCTCATTACTGTTGTATCTTTGAACGTGAAGGTTAACAACAAAATTTCCAGAAACACGATTCGTGCCTGTACCGGAGTTTTGAAAATTGTATTTTCTCCAGCTTTGACCCCAATCAGTCGATTTGTTTATTCCGTCAGCAGTCCCAACATAAATTGTGGAATCATTTACAGCTTCAATTGTAAAAGCTCTGTGGTTTAGATTGATCACCGGGTTTAAAGTAAAAGTATAACCTGTTCCGGAAATATAAATACTATCCAGATTATCAGGAGGTAATACTACTCTTTGCCATGTGTTTCCATAATCGGTCGTTTTTCTTACACCACCTGCGAATGATGTAATCCAGATAGTATAATTATTTGTATCGTTTTGAGTTCTCGTGACTGCTATATCGTAGGATAGATTTTGCTGTGGAACAACAACCGGCAATGCTGATAAAACATTACTACCATAAACTATCGTAGTATCATTAAGCCCATCCAAAGGCTGTGGATAAGATTCCCAGTTTAAACCATAATCTGTCGAGACTTTAATGCCAGTACCGACCGGAATATTTTCTCCGCTTATTTCTTCACTAATCGCTGTTGAGACAACAACAACGTTTGTATTTACTGTTAATCCTGATACATCATCTTCGCCAAATGGCTGCAGCCCAAAATAGTTTTGAAAATTATGAAAGTTATCGATAGTTCTCATTATTCCGCTTCCCGTTGCAAACCAGACTGTATCGCCTGCAAAAATTACATCTGTAATGAAATTGCTGATAGGATATTTCGATGTATTAGGAGTTACAGTAACTAATATGTTATCTCTTATAAATCTGTTACTTTGATATTTTGTAAAATCGATTGTGGATATTTTATAATCTTTTAGATCATAAACATGCTGAGAAAATGCAAAGCTCGATAAGAAAATAAAAAATATTATAAATCTGAGTTTGATCATTAATGAATTCAATTTATGGTTGAACAACATGAATTGTGTCAATTATCTGGTTACTTAAAATGCTCGAATTATCCATTGCTTCGTATACAAATTTAAAAGGACCAAAGGTTGTTTGAGTAGAATTAATTGCAATTTTTAGTGAATACCTGCCGTCACCTGCAATGGTATCACCATGTTGAGGAATATTTCCATCGTCAAACATCGCGAATGGATTTCCGCCCGAAGGTGAACCGTTGGGTTTGAAAGAATTAAAATATACCGAGTTTATATCACACATACCGTCAGGGTCAGTTACAAATATAGAAAGGACCTTTACGTTTTCACCGGAGACCGGAACAACAATGCTGTCGGGAGCAATTAATCCGGAAAGACTTGGCGGTAAATTAGCAGTATTGACAACAGGAAATACTGACGTTATTAAATTGCTGAACAATGTAGCCGTATTTTGTGCAATGTACTGAATTTTGTATGCACCAACTAACAAGCATTGGATATTCGAGATATTAACCTGAACTGTATACCTGCCGTCTCCCGAAGTGGAATCGGGAAATACACCGTTATCACTCATCGTAAAAGTACCTAATGAATTATTAATAGGATCATAAATCGTACAGGTAACGCTCGAAATCGGATCACCTAAGTTAGTATTAACGAATACTGATGTTATAAAAGAAATTAATGGTGAAGCTGAAGTTGTAAAAACCGTATCTACTGACCTGTATGGATTGGATATAATAGGAGCGTCATAAGTCGGGTCGATTATATTATCATCCTTCTTTTCACATGAAGCAATTATTATTGATACAATAAAAATGCATAATAAACCGGGAAGAATATTTCTTGTTTTCAGAATATTAATTTTAATGAAGAAATTTGTTTGTTGTAAATTAAATCAGTAAGTTAGAAAATATACAGTAAAAAGGAAGTATAAAAAGGATTTTGTTAGGGAATATTATTGTCAGTTAATTTTTACACAAAATAAAGTTTTAATAAAAGACTGTCAAGGAGATATTTTGTAATCTTTTCATTTAGATGTCTATAACAGTAACATCTTCTATTAAATTTCTAAAATATGTTTTTTAAAAAATAATCTTTGTTTATTTTAAAGAAAACTTATCCAAATTTTATTTTTTATGAATAAAAAAACTCTCATAGAACTACTTTTAAGAAGTTATCAGAAATTTGAAAATGATTGCGGGATAATTTTCACCAAAAAAGATGATAAATATGTATCCATCAGCCGGAATGAATTATTATCAAAGGTTATTCAACTCGTAAATTATTTTAAGACACTTGAATTAAAATCTCATGATAAAATAGCAATTATATCGGAAAACAGAAGAGAGTGGGTAATTACAGACCTTGCATGTATTTTATCAGGATTGGTGTTAGTTCCTTTGTATGTTTCTTTGAGTTCAGGATCAATAAAATATATTCTTAAAGATTCATGCTCGGTTGTATGCTTCGTATCGGGTGAATTGCAGTTAGAAAAAGCTCTATCCGTAAGACAAGATTTACCCGATTTAAAGGAAATAATTTGTTTCAATGAAACAAAAAACAAATTTGAAAATGTATTTTATCTCCGGGAGATTCTGAATTCTTCGAATGAGATAAAAAAGAACGAAATAGAAAATTTCATTGCAAGCTCTTCCGAAAATATTTCTGAAGAGGATTTGGTAACGATAATTTATACTTCCGGTACGACCGGTATTCCGAAAGGTGTAATGTTGACTCATAAAAATATCTGCAGCAATATCCTCGCATGTATGAAGGTTCTCCCGATTTCCGAAAAAGATACCTTTCTTTCGTATCTTCCCTATTCTCATTCATACGAAAGAACAGCGGGATATTATCTTGCATTCTTTTCAGGTTCCAGGATATATTATGCTCAAAGCATTGATACGATTGCATTGCAAATGCAGGAAGTAAAACCCACAATTGTCATAACTGTCCCGCGTTTGCTCAATAAAATATATAACAGGCTGATGAAAAGACGTGATGAACTTCCCGATGGTTACAGAAAAAATTTATTCATCCGTGCAACTGATATGGCAATGAGTCAGGATAGAAGTAAGTTTTCTGTTAAATGGTTTCTCGCTGATATACTTGTCTTTAAAAAGATTAGAGCAAGAACGGGCGGTCGGATAAGGTTTTTTGTCTCGGGAGGCGGGGCATTAAATAAAAATATCGGGGAATTTCTTGATAGAATAGGTATACAGATTTTGGAGGGCTACGGCTTAACTGAGACCTCTCCTGTAATCTCGGTTAACAGACTCCACAGAAATAAATATGGCACTGTTGGAGTTCCCCTTAATGGAGTTGAGGTCAAGACAAATTCCGATGGGGAGATTATTGTTAAGGGCGACCTTGTGATGAAGGGATATTATAAGGATGAAGAAGAAACGAAAATAACGATTAAAGATGGTTGGTTATATACTGGCGATATAGGAGAGATTGATAAAGATGGATTTATAAAAATTACGGACAGAAAAAAATCACTGTTCAAATCATCGGGAGGAAAATACATAGCACCCGCACAAATCGAAGACCTGATTCAGCAGGTTCCTTACATTGACCAGGTATTTGTTATAGGCAATGAGCGTATGTATGTAACTGCATTGATTGTTCCGGATTTAAATGAGTTAAAGAGTATATCAAAACAACTGTGTATAACTTTGATAGATGTAAAAAAGCTATTGAAAAGCAGGGAGTTGTTAAAAAAAATTGAAACCGATATAAATAATATTCAAAAAAACTTATCACAGTATGAAAAAGTAAGAAAATTCACTCTTCTCGAAAAGCCCTTCACTATAGAAGACGGCGAGCTCACACCGACAATGAAGTTAAAAAGAAAATTTGTCGAGGAGAAATATAAAGACTTGATTGAGAAAATGTATCCTAAGGTTTAAAAAGTGAAAAACAAAAGAAAACCAACTCAACCCCCTTTAGTTCCCCTTCTCTTTCAAAGAGAAGGGGTCAGGGGGGTGAGTTAATGAAAAAATCAATAGCCCCACCATTTATGGTGGGGATTAATATACCTCCACATAACAGGGCTTTTCCTAAAGGGATCACTTTGTGAAGCCTTACAATACATAAGTGCATTTATTAATCTATTAATTTTCTCTCAAAAAAAAATTATATTGCTTCATGATTGAAAACTACATTCCTATTATAGCGATTTTATCTATTGCGGTGATATTTGCAGTAGTCATGGTGAAACTATCTTCCCTCATGGGACCTTCGAATCCTAACAGAGAAAAACTCTCGACCTACGAAAGCGGAATGGAGCCGGTAGGCTCTGCGAGGAGAAAGTTCTCCGTAAAATTCTATATGGTAGCAGTCAGCTTTATTGTCTTCGACCTCGAGGTTGTATATCTCTATCCATGGGCAGTTTCGTTTGTGAACTTTCCTGCAAAAGAAATGGTTTATTCTTTAATAGTAGCATTAATATTCATTGTAATTCTAATTATTGGTTTATTGTATGAATACAAGAAAGGTGCTTTAAAATGGGATTAGAAGATAAATTGAGCAGGGATGGATTCTTTACATCCAAAATACACGCACTCCTTGACTGGTCAAAGAGTAATTCATTGTGGCCCATGCCGATGGGCATCTCCTGTTGTGCAATCGAGATGATGGCAACCGCAAGCCCGAGGTTCGACATTTCAAGGTTCGGGAGCGAGGTCTTCAGGTTTTCACCCCGGCAGTCCGATGTGATGATTGTTGCCGGAACCACCACGTACAAGATGGCACATGTAGTAAGAAAGATTTACGACCAGATGCCCGACCCGAAATGGGTAATCGCTATGGGCGCATGCACTTCGAGCGGCGGGATGTACAGGAGCTACTCTGTTGTACAAGGAATCGACCAGTTTATACCCGTCGATGTCTACGTTGCGGGATGTCCCCCGAGACCTGAAAACCTGCTCAACGCTTTGATTAAACTACAGGAAAAGATTAGGGCAAAAAAGCCTTCGGAAATTTCCAACAACTAATATAATTTTACTTTTTCTTTTTTTGGTAACATTGGTAGTGCTGTCATTACCTGTTTCTACTTCCCGTGCACGGTATGAACCTTTAGCGTGTTAAACCTTACATTTGTATTAATCTTTTTTCCAGTTGTTGGTGTCTGCCTGTTGCAGACAGGTTCTCACCAACAACACTGAGACTAAAGATATTTTGCTGTTGGTGAGAACACCAACAGCGGGAGGAAGCCATATACAACACCTTGGGAAATATCTACGTCCCCGTGGAAACAATCTACAGCCCCGTGGATAATATTTACATCGCTGTAGATAAAATCCTACGCACGGAGGGAAAAATCCTATGCACGGAGGGAGAAATCCTATGCATGGAGGGAAAAATCCTATGCACGGAGGGAAAAATCCTACGCACGTTGAGAAAAATCCTACGCACGTTGAGAAAAATCCTATGC
>CAYYJH010000021.1:0-19737 GCA_964472195.1 uncultured Ignavibacteriaceae bacterium
AATAAAAAAGCATCCCTTTAATATGAGATGCTTTAAATTTTCTAACGATACTTGTTATTTCACGTCATGCAGTTGATTCCGCCGGAGGGACCTTTGCTTTTCCATAAACCAGCCCAATAACAAGACCAGCAATCACAATCATGATTCCCATTATAGCTCCATCCAACAACACCGGCTGCCAGGCAACTTTAGTCCCGCCCCAATAATAAAACACATAGGGTAATGCTAATAAAAGACCGATAATGAAGCCAAAGGTCAAGCCTTCTTTAGCGGGTGAGACACCTTTCATAAAGTATCTTGAATAAATTATACTCAGCATGAATGCTTGAATCAAATTTCCCACAATGTAAGCCCACATTTTAAAATCGTGTTCAGGTCTCATAAGATGACCCATGTGTATTTGAAAATATTCCATCAATATCATTCCATATATAATCCATCCTAAAATAAATAAAACAATCGCTGTAACAATTGTAGAGATGATTAATTTCATAATTAACTCCTTTACAATACTTTAAAAATGGTTTTTATTTACCGGGAATCAGAAAAGAAAATAATTCCCGATGCTGTTATTTCAGCTTATTACAAAATTACAATAAATAAATTTAAGATAACAATAAAAATCAGAAAAAAATTTTCTACACAATCATTGATAATTTTTCAATTAAATCAACCACACACCTGTTTGAATACTCTTATAAAATTTAATCCAAGGATTTTCCTTATCTCCTCTTCGTTGTAACCATTTTCAACTAATGCTTTTGTCAGGACAGGATATTGAGTGGCATCGGATAAATCAAGGGGTGCATCTATACCTCCATCGAAGTCGGAGCCAATACCGATATAATCAACGCCAACAAGTTCTTTTATGTGGTCAATGTGCTCTATGATTTTATCAACAGTAGAACCACCCAAAAAACCAGCATTGAAATTAATCATAACAACACCACCACCGTCTGCGATGGCTTTAATTTGTTCGTCGGTCAGGTTCCTGTAATGGGGATGTACTGCATAGCAATTAGAATGCGAAGCGATGATAGGATTTTTTGTTGTTTCAATAACATCCCAGAATGCACCTTCGCCTAAATGTGAAACATCGATTAACATTCCAACTTCGTCCATTCTTTTCACAACTTCAAATCCAAACTCCGTAAGACCTCCTTCACTTCCTCTTCGGTTTTCATCACGAGCTGAAACGCCAATTTTGTTTGAATTATTCCACGTTAAAGTAATATACCTGACTCCAAGCTCATAAAATTCATTTATATTATCAAGCTCAGCTCCTATTGCGGTCCCCCCTTCAATGCCCATTAACCCGCAAACCTTTTTAGCTTCGAGAATCTTCTTCATATCTTCGAAGGAATCAGCAATCTCGAACCGGTCATTATTATCTATCTCAATGTTTCTTAATCTTTCTATTTGCCCTTTGGTAAACGAATAAGACTGTTTTACTTTCTTTGTTGGTATCCAGATTGCAAAGACTTGCACATCGACACCGCCCTCAATAAACTTTGGTAAATCAGATTGAGTCGACCGATTATCCTTTCCAAAATCAACACCTTTCTTATAAACCTGCCAGATAAAATCATTGTGTGCATCCACCAGGTATGCATCAAAATGAAGTTCGAGATAGTTCTCCTCGAGGTTTTCAAACTTCTTTTTCAATTGAAATATATCCATATCTTTTGTGCTGTCTGATTTGTAAATACTATCCAGATAATTAAACTTCAAGTAATTATCGATTATCGACTCCTCTTTTAAAAATAAGTCTGTATTGTAAAATAAAATGATTGCTATTATAAAAACAACAGCGATTAGAATAAAAATACTTTTTCTCATTATTGTACTTCGATAATTAATTACAAAAAAACTTTAATACTCCAGGTTCTCATTTAATAATGAAGACCTGTCCGTATTTATAGCAGCAAGTGCCAGTTCATAATATTCTTCATAGACGTAGAACCTAATCGGGTGCCTTAATGCAAACCTAGGATAACCTATTTCCATCTCACCAGCTAATGTGAACGGAATATCCTCATCGGATAATTTTGCTTTCAGAAGACCGGCAATAATCGGGTCATAAGTCTCAAAAACTAAAATAAACCCGTTGTTATTTTTTACCATCACTTACTTCATATTTAACATTGGTATTAAGCTCTGACCATACGGCGTAATAATAAAAGAATTATTCGGAGAATTAACAAGAGCTTTCAAAGTCTCTATATATTTCCATTGTAAATACGGTTGGCTAATAGTCTGGTTAATAATCCTTTGGGCTTCTGCAATACCTTTTGCTTCAACCTGTTTTCTTTCTGCTTCCTGCCTTTCTTTCTGAAGAACAAATACCATTTGCTGAGCTTTTTGCTCTGCCGATATTTTTTCATCAATTGCTTCTCTTACTTTATCAGGAAGTTCTACATTCCTTAGCAAAACTTTTTCAAGAATTATACCCCTTCCTTCAAATGATTTTTCTAAATTTGTTGTAACAGCCTGAACATAATCTTCACGCTTCGAAGAATAGATATCAGTAGCTACGAACATTACGGACATATTTCTTATCGAAGTCCTTATTGCTGGGCGAACAATTTTATCGACATAACTAACTCCTATTGTTCTCAATAACTGTGGGGCATCTCCCGGATTCAATCGATACCACACTGTAACATCAAGAGTTAAAGTTAACCCATCAGATGAGAGTGCTGTTATTGCTCCATCTTTACTAATCATTTCTTCAGTTGTTTCTTCATGACCTTTACCGTACATAGAGTATGCCTGTGTTTTTGTATCAAGCATTTCGACTTCAACGAGTGGGTTAACAAAATTCAATCCACTGGTGAGTACGTTATTCTGTACATTTCCAAACAGTATAGGAACACCCACTTCACCCGGGTCAACCTGTACGATAGATTTAAAAAGTATTGTAAACAATATACCAATACCAGCTGCAATTCTCAGAAGGTCAACAATTTTCTCAGCCTGTTGGTTTTCTTTGAACTGTTTTTTAACAATAGTTAGAACTAAAATAGCCACTATGAAAAAAATTATAATGCCAATCATGATTTACTCCTTTTGGTTTTAGGTGATTTATTAAAAATAGTTAGAGAATATAATTCTTATTAATCGACTATAATCTATATTAAGCTATCTTTGCATCTTAGCGTTTCTTCGTGAAATTTGTGTCACGCAAAACTTGCAGAGATGCAAAGTCGCAAAGAGTTAAATTTTGTTTATGATTTCTTATATATTAGCGTCATAAGTTGTATTTTTTTGTTCTGAGAATACAATAGATTATGAAGTAGTTTATTTTCCTAACAATCTATCATATTCAGCTCTATCCCTGATAATGCTTATTGCTTCCTGCAATTGTATATCCTGTATAAACGCAGCTTCTATTTGTTCTTTCTCCGTGATTATCCTCCTATTCATCTCAGACTCTATGCTTCTTTTTAATTCATCTTTTGCTTTTTCAAATTCACTCTCTTCTTTAATGGATATTTCTATAGCTATTTTATACAGGTAATCATTGACCTCTGCTGAATAATCTTTTTCGGATGCAATCTTCTTCAAGTCCTCTATATCCTTATCAGCCTCTGAAACATAATCAAAATTGTTCACTCTAAGGAAATTCCTGAACTGCTCAAGAACTTCATCCGTGCAAACAAACGTTTTGATTCCCGGATTCTGCTCTAAGTAATAATCCGTAAACTTAAAGAACATATCCTTATCTAAAAGAGCCCTGTGAATTTCACTTTCAGGAGCAATATCTATTTCGATATCCGGTGTGATTCCTCCATTTGCATAAACAGTCCGTCCGCCAAGAGTCCTGAATTCTTGCTGAGAAAAAGAATTCTTGTCGATAAAGACACCGAACTTATTCTCCTTAAAATAATCCTTTTCCTGTATCCACCTACCAGATGGTGTGTAATATCTCGAAGAAGTAATTTTAAGTTTCGAATCAGAACTCAACTCTTTAATATTCTGAACAAGCCCTTTTCCGAATGATTTACTCCCGATGATAACACCTCTATCCAAATCCTGAATAGCACCTGCAACAATCTCGGATGCCGATGCCGTATTCTTATTTACAAGCACAACCAATGGTACATCTTTGGGAACAATCGGGTCTTCCTTTGAAAAATATTTCTTTTCTGATACCTTTTCTTTTCCTTTGGTTATAAGTAAGAGGCTGTTTTTATCGACGAATTTGTTTAAAATACCTATAGCTGCATTGAGCAGCCCGCCTGTATTATCTCTCAAGTCTATGATTACTCCCTTCAACTCTCCCTGTGATTTCAAAGTCTTAAGAACATTCTCGACCTCATTCTCTGCATTTGTAGTAAACCTGTCAAGCTTGAAATATGCGATTCCTTCTGCCTTATCCCCAATGAACCCGGAATAAGAAACATTCTTAAGAATTATCTCCTCTCTTGTCAGGTCAAAATAAAGAACGTTGCCGTTTCTTTGAACTTTCATTTCAAGAGACGTGCCCGCAGGTCCTCTAACATAGTTTCGAAGATTTTTCAACTCAACGTTTGACAGGTCTGTACCGTTAACCCCTAATATTTTGTCACCGACTCTTAAACCTTTCCGTTGTGCTTCGTATCCGTTCATTACTTCTGTTATTGTAATCATGCTGTCTCTTAAGCCAATGGTTATTCCTATTCCTGCATACTTTCCCAAAGTAATAAGGTCAATTTCGCTCATCTGGTTCTCGTCGATAAAGACAGTATAGGGATCGAGTGTCGACAGCATACCTTCAATTCCGGCTTTCATAAATTTATCGGCATCAATCTCATCCACATAATTCAAAGCAATCTCTTTATAAACTTTTCCAAAAATATCCATGTTCTTATTTATCTTGTCGTAAATATCATCGTCATCTCCAAACTTGCTCCCCATGAAAAATATAAGTAGTAACGGCAACAATAATAATCGTATGTGGAATTGTTTTAACTTAAACTTATTCATTTTATATTTGTTAATTTTATATTAAAAATCTGTTTTTAATTTTAAATGTGATAATATTTCTTGATGAAGTTCCTCTATTGATTTCTTTCCATCAAGTACTCTGAATCTCTTCTTATTTTTCGAGGCTATCTCAAGATATCCTTTGACAACCTTATTGTAATAAGAAAGCTTTTTTTGTTCTATTCTATCCTGTACTTTCTTTATTTTATATTTCCTCTTTAGACTTTCCTTGTGATTAATATTTATTAAAAACGAGATGTCTGGAACAAGGTTGTCAGTCGAAAATTTATTGATTTTATCAACCATTTTTAGGTCAATATTACCTCCGAATCCCTGGTAAGCAGTTGATGAATCGTAATACCTGTCACAAATAACAACAAACTTCTTTCTAAGATTAGGAATAATCACCTGCTCAACGAGCTGATGTCTTGAAGCGGAAAAAAGCAAAAACTCCGTAAGATATCTCATATCATGATTATCTTTATCTAATAGAATATTTCTTATCTTTTCGGAGATATATGTTCCGCCTGGTTCTCTTACGAGTAGAACTTTCTTTTTCTTCTTTTTAAGATTATCATACAAAAGTTTTGCCTGTGTCGATTTACCACAAAGATCTATACCTTCAAAGGTAATAAACATAATATACTGCTAATATTTTTGTTGACAAATATTGTAACAAGATAAGGATTTTAAAGACTTTATAAAATATTTAATTAAAAATCTATACTCAAATGAATTGCTCGGCTAATAAGATTGAATAAGAAAACTGTTTTACATAAGTTTGTATATCATTTAAACGGTTAACATTTTATTTCGTTCGTTAATTTAATACTAAGATATAAAAAGCAAAAATTTCATACTGACAGCCTTATTATTGTCAACGATTTTTTCGGGCTTCTTTATGTTTTTTCAAAGATATACAAACCAGAATTTACTTCTCAGGAATTTTCAATTTCTCAAGATAGGAAATCTAATCAACACAATTTTATTTACTCTTATTATAATATTTATATTTTTTAATCTTTTTTCAAAAGCTGAATTCAAAAAATTTGGATTAGTTTCTTTACATATACTTTCCGTCATCGGAATAATATCGCTTATCGTATCGCATTACATCCCCGAAAAAGATGAAAAGATTATTTTTGCTTCCGCTTTTGTAATATTAAATATATTTATTCTTATTTCATTAATATCAATTTCTTTATCGAGGTCTAAAAAACTTCATCCCTTCCGATCTGCCTGGTTGACTATACTTATTATGACAGCTGGAATATTTATAGTCTTTCTACGGATTTACAATTTCACTGATGATTCAAAATTATATACAGAGGGAATAGAAAGAGCAGATGCCGGTGTAATTCTTGGTGCAGCAGTATGGGGCGGCAACAGACCTTCACCGGTTCTTCGTGAGAGAATAAACAAAGGATTCGAAATTTATAAGAATAAAAATGTGTCTAAACTTGTGTTAACCGGCGGCGGCTCACCTCATGAGTTGACCGAAGCAGAAGTTTCGAGAAATGAACTTATTAAATACGGTGTCGATAAAGATAATTTATACATTGAGAAAAAATCTAACTCCACTGTAGAACAGATACACTATATCCGGGATAAGTTATACAAGAAATTAAACTGGCATAAGATCGTGTTAATCTCTGATAACTATCATCTTTTCCGAGCTTCTGAAATTTGTAAGTTCAATAATATAAACGTCGATTGTGTTTCGTCGGACACTCCTCTTTCCACCGAAGGGGGAATTAATTATTGTATTAAAGAAAGTTTTGCCGTATTATTTTTCTGGTTTTTTGGTATTGGATAATGATTTACAATGTTAAAGATTAATTTTTTTCAGTATATTAACATAATTTTTAAATCCACTATTAAGGTTCTTTTTTATGCAGTCATCGAGAAGAGTAGTTAGAATAAAAGTTTTACAGGTATTGTATGCACATATAATATCCCAGGACCCGATTGAAAAAGTTAAAAATGATCTCCTTGGTGAAAACATGGAACATGATAAAATTAAATTTGCTTCAGATTTAATTGATAAAATCATTACAAACACCATGATTCTCGATGAGATGATTAAAAGCAAAATTGAGCATTGGGAATATGACAGAATAGCATTGGTCGATAAAATAATTTTAAGAATGGGTTTATCAGAAATTTTATATTTCCCAGAAATCCCTCCAAAAGTATCCATAAATGAATCCATCGAAATAGCAAAGGATTATTGTACTAAAAGCAGCGGGAAGTTTGTTAATGGTATTCTCGATGCAATCCTCACAGACCTCAAAAACGATGATAAACTTAACAAAAGAGGACGGGGTCTTCTTGATCTGAAGAAAAAGAACAAATGAAAAATAAGCTTCAAGTATTCTACTGGTCACTATTTGATTTTGCAAATTCTTCCTACGCTACAATCATTGTTGCCTTTGTCTTTGCAGTTTATTTCAAAAACGTAATTTCCTTCGGAAAACCCATCGGTGATTTCTACTGGTCATTGGGTATAAATATCTCTATGATAACAGCAGCTGTCATTAATCCTATCCTGGGAGCAATAGCAGATAGAAATTCTACGAAAAAGAAGTTTCTTGCATTTTTCTCGGCTTTGTGTATCGCAGGTACTGCACTTATGTATTTCACCGGTGAGGGTACAATTGCACTTGCACTTATATTGTTCATTCTCTCAAATATCGGATTTCAAACAGGGATGACATTTTATGATGCATTCATTCCTGAAATGGTTGAAGAAAAATATTACAACAAGGTTTCCGGAATAGGATATGCAGTTGGTTATATAGGTTCCTTACTATCTGTGGTATTAGTATTTCCGCTGAAAGATAATCCGAATCTTTTATTCGTTGTTACAGCATTTGTATTTACAATATTTTCACTTCCGTTGTTTCTTTTTCTTAAAGAAGAAAAAATAAAATATGAAAAACCAATTGGGGGTTATATAAGATTTGGAATAGAAAAAGTGAGCACGACGATAAAGAATATCAAAAGTTATAATAACCTCAAAAACTTTCTTTTATCATTCTTCTTTTACATCGATGCTGTGAACACAATAATTTTCTTTGCGGGAATTTATGCAAGTACAACTTTAGGATTTTCGATTACAGAGCTGGCAATATTTTTTATCATAGTCCAGGTTACCGCTATGATTGGTTCTTTCATGTTCGGATTTATCGGTGATAACATAGGAATTCTTCGCTCAATAGTTATTACCTTAATTTTCTGGTGCATAATCACGATATTTGTTTTTATAACAAACGATAAGAATTCTTTTTTCATCATTGGAGGATTTGCGGGATTATTTCTTGGTTCGACGCAAGCCCTTTCGCGTACAATGATGAGCAAATTAGTACCTTTTAAAAGTAAAACTGAATTCTTTGGGTTTTACGCATTACTTGATAAAACATCTACATTATTAGGACCGTTAACATTTGGTCTTGTGTCCTGGTTAACAGGCTCACAAAAATTTGCGGTATTATCCGTTGGAGTGTTTTTCGTGGTTGGAATGTTATTATTAAAAAGAGTAAAAGAAAACACTAATGAAAAAGATAGAGGATAATTTTAAAATCGAAATCCCCGAACTAAATCATCTGATAAAATTATTAGATGATGAAGACGAGGAAATATACAATAACATTAGAAAAAGATTTTTAATGTATGGCGAAGAATCTAAAAAATTCCTGGCTGAATATACTGATTCTGAAGATCAAATAATTGCGGAACGTTCAAAAGAAATAGTTTCGCTGTTAAACTTTAAACTTCTTGAAAACAAAATACGGGAGTTATTCCTCAACAAGAAAAACTTACTCGAGAGAGCCGTGTTTTTAATATCATCTTACGGATATCCAAATGTCGATTTTGAAAATTATAAAATGGTCATCGATAAAATGGCAAATGATATAAACAGCAGAATAAACCAAAAAAGTACGAAGCTAATAACCTCACTCGAAAAAATTAACATCATTAATGATTACCTTTTCCGCAAAAAAGGTTTCAAAGGAAATACCGAAAATTATTACGATACGGACAATAGCTATATAAATAAAGTCATCGATAAAAAAACAGGAATTCCGATCAGTCTTTCAATTCTTTATCTTTTAATTGCAAAAAGAATAAACCTGCCGGTATTCGGAATTAATCTTCCGTCACACTTCATTATAAAATACCAGGATGATAAAGAGGAGTTTTTCATCGATCCTTTTAACGAAGGAATTGTAATCTCACGAAAAGAAGCTATAAAGTTTTTAAAACAAATCGGTATTTCCGAAAAAGATTTTGACAGTATCTCTTTCTTAAACATTGCCAGCGAAAGAGATATTATTAAGCGTTTTATCAACAACCTCATTTATATTTACGAAAAAAATAATGAGAAACTAAAGGTAGAGCAATTAACCCGGCTTCAGTCCCACTTTGAATTAATATGAGAACATTATGAATAAAGAACACATCTCAAAAATTGCGATTGAGCTAAATTTAAATTTCAAACAAGTCTTTGCCACTTCTAAGCTTCTACAAGAGGAAGCTACCGTCCCATTCATAGCACGATACAGAAAAGAAGCTACGGGTAGTTTGAATGAAGTTGAAATAACTAATATTCGAGACAGGTTAAATCAATTATTTGAGTTAGATAAGAGACGCGATGTGGTTTTAAAATCACTCGAAGAAAGAGAACTGCTAACTGACGAATTAAAGGAGAAAATCAATTCTGCTGAAACAATGACTGAGCTTGAGGACATTTATCTTCCTTACCGTCCCAAGAAAAGGACCCGTGCTACAGTCGCAAAAGAAAAAGGATTAGAACCGCTCGCTAAAATAATTTTCTTACAGGAAGACCTCAATCTTTCTGAAGAAGCAGAAAAATATTTGAATAAAGAAAAGAGCGTGGATACAGAAGAAGATGCTCTATCCGGTGCAAGAGACATTATTGCTGAATGGATTAACGAAGATAAAGCGACAAGAGAAAAAATGCGGGGACTTTTCGCTAGTCAGTCTGTCATCACATCAAAAATTGTCTCTGGAAAAGAAAAAGAAGGCTCTAAATATAAAGATTATTTTGAATGGAAGGAGCCTTCTGACAAAGCTCCGTCTCATAGAATACTCGCAATGTTCAGGGGAGAAAACGAATCATTCCTGAAATTAAATATTAATCCGCCGGAAGAAAATGCGTTTGAAATTTTGGAGAGACAGTTTTTGAAAGGGTGTAGTGACTGCTCCGAACAGGTCAAAATAGCTGCACATGATTCTTACAAAAGACTTCTTTCACCGTCTATGGAAACCGAACTACGCACTAATTTGAAAGAAAGGGCGGATAAAGACGCAATACTAATATTCAGTAATAACCTGCGGCAACTTCTCCTTACACCACCGCTTGGGCAAAAGAATGTGTTAGCAATCGATCCTGGATTCAGAACGGGTTGTAAAATCGTTTGTCTTGATAAACAGGGAAAATTACTTCACCACGAAACAATATATCCACATCATTCTAATAAACAAAAAGAAGAAGCTGAGAAAAAATTAATCGAACTGTGTTTAAAATTTAATACAGAAATAATAGCAATAGGTAACGGAACAGCGGGAAGGGAAACTGAAGAGTTTGCAAGTAAAATAGAATTTAATAATGATATTCCTGTAGTTATGGTAAATGAGAGCGGTGCGAGTGTTTACTCGGCTTCAAAAGCCGCGCGTGAAGAATTCCCGGGTTATGATGCAACCGTAAGAGGTTCGGTCTCAATCGGCAGAAGACTGATGGACCCGCTGTCAGAATTAGTTAAGATTGATCCAAAATCTATTGGTGTAGGACAATATCAGCATGATGTCAATCAGAATTTATTAAAGCAAAAACTCGATGATGTCGTACTAAGCTGTGTTAACAATGTAGGTGTCGAATTGAATACAGCAAGCAAACAATTGCTATCCTATGTTTCCGGTCTGGGTCCAAAACTCGCTCAGAGTATTGTTGAACACAGAAATCAAAATGGTCCAATTAAAACCAGGGAAGGTTTAAAAAAGATTCATAGATTTGGGGATAAAGCATTCGAACAGTCAGCCGGCTTTCTAAGAATTCACAATGGGGAGAATCCACTGGATGCAAGTTCTGTTCACCCGGAAAGCTACCATGTCGTTTATCAAATAGCAAAAGATTTAAAATGTTCTGTTAATGATTTAATCATCAATCAGAATATACAAAAAAATATAGACGTCGAAAAATACATAACCGACACTGTTGGGCTTCCAACACTCGAAGACATCAAAGCCGAGCTTAAAAAACCCGGACGTGATCCAAGAGATAAATATGAAGTATTTAAGTTTTCTGAAAATGTAGATAAAATCGAAGACCTAAAACCAGGAATGAAACTCCAGGGAGTTGTAACCAACATTACTGCATTCGGAGCTTTCATAGATGTCGGAGTTCACCAGGATGGACTTATCCATATCAGCGAGATAGCCGATAGATTTGTTAAAGATATTGCAGATATTCTAAAAGTTCATCAAAAAGTAGAGGTTACAGTGCTTGAAATAGATGTTACAAGAAAAAGAATTAAACTTTCTCTTAGAGGTAATAAACCCGCCGCCCCTAAAAAGAAGAAGAAAAAGATTGATGAAAATCTACAGCTGAATAAGTTGTTTGAAAAGTTTGGGAAGAAGAAATAGAATTACATCTTCTAAATCTCAGAGGACACAAATAACAGACACTAATCTCACAGATCAACACGAATGAAAAAACTTTAATTCTTAATTTTATTGAATTGTTAACGATTAAATATAATTCTTCATTCTTGATTCCTCAAAATCTCCATCGTAAACCCGGTAACTTTCTCTTTTAGTTCAGGCGTTTCTATCACTACAAAACTCCTCCTGATGAATATCATTTCTCACCATACTCAGAAATAAAACTAACAAAATTATCTTTATTAATTTCATTAAAGGTTGCTTCCTTATATGTAGACAACCAGGAAGCAGGAGCTCTCAGGTTCTTTGGAGCCCATTTTATCTTAAAACCATTCAACCTTCCTGAAGCCTCTTCCACAAAATCTAATTCTGCACCAGTATAGGTACGCCAGAAATAACTGTTTATAATATTCATTTCGTTATTAAGATATTTTTTCCTTTCGCTAATAACAAAGTTTTCCCATAACTTACCCAAGTCATCCCTAAATTCTATACCGTTGTAATTTTCGATAATCGTATTGCGAATACCAAGATCATAAAAGAATATCTTATCCATTTTAACAACTTCTTTTCTCAAGTTTCTACTAAAACCCGGTAAACGAAACACGATAAATGCTTTTTCAACTAACAACTTCATCTTAGTTAGATCACGGGAAGATAGAATATCTACATATTTTTGTTCGTCTGCATTAATCTCTACTTTGCTACATTGGACCGTATTCAATATTTTATTTACAAGAGTTGTTTTTCCTGATTGTCTGGGTCCATAAAGAACAACAATTTTATTCGAGTGAAGTAGTTTATTTTTTATCGATTCAGTTAAAGTTCTGTTGATAAACATAGAAGAAAATACCGAAATCCCACAGATTGTCACCCAATTAGCGTGAATTCGGCTAACCTGTTTGCGTAATTCGGGCTAATAACGGTAACCGTGAAGCTAGATTTTATTAATAGAACAGAAAAACAATATGAAAGGATAAATTTCAGAATTGAGCTAATACACAATTAAAAACACAAAAAATCTATGTAACACGCAGATTGTTAAAAGCATACTCCCTTAGAAATTCCATTGACAAAAAATAAAATTCAAGGTAACTTAAATTAACCAATTAGTTAGTTAAACTGTATGATTAAACAACATGGTTAATAGCGAAAGAAAAAATACAACTGAAGAACGAATATTAGAGTCTGCCCGGCAGATATTTCAAACAAAAGGGCTTCAAGGAGCAAGGATGCAGGAAATTGCAGATAACGCAAAAATAAACAAGGCAATGCTTCATTATTATTATCGTAGTAAAGAATTATTATTCGAAGCTGTTTTCGAAGAGGCTGCAAATCGAATCTTCCCGAAGATTGTGGAGCTTCTAAATACTGAATTTCCACTTTTCGAAAAGATTGAGCATTTTGTTGATTACTACTTAACTACACTCCTTGAAAACAAATACATGCCGGCATTCGTCCTTAATGAATTAAATCAAAACCCGGAAAGGCTTGTAAAGCTAATGAGTGAGAGGGGCATTTTCAAACAGGAAAAATTTATTGAACAAATAAATAGTGCAATCAAAGATAAAATAATAATACCCATCGATCCACGCCAGCTAATAACAAACATCATATCTATGTCCATTTTCCCGTTTGCCGGACGACCAATACTCATGGGCTTATTTAAACTCGATGAAGAATCTTATTATCAATTTATAGAAAGCAGAAAAAAAGAAGTACCTAAATTTATTATAAACGCAATTAAAGTTAAGTAAGATGAAACTCTTAATAATGCTATTTATTTTTTTTTCAAACGGTAACGATACTCTAAAACTCGATTATTGCTATGAACAGGTTTATGCAAAATATCCGTTAGGAGCTCAAAGAGAATTAAACAAATCATCAACCGAGCTAAAGCTTGACAATCTTGATAAAAATTACTTGCCACAAATAAACATTACCGGACAAGCAAGCTACCAATCGGACGTGACAGAAATAGATGTTGGTTCCCCACTCTTTACTACTCCGAAAATTAACAAGGACCAATACAAAATATATCTTGATGTCAAGCAAACAGTTTTTGATGGCGGAATTACAAGCAGCCTGAAAGATGTCGAAAGAAATCAATTGCTTGCAAATAACCAGGATATAGAAGTAGAACTCTATCAGCTCAAACAAAGAATAAATGATTTATTTTTTTCTATCCTGCTGCTTCAGGAGAAAAGAGATTTAGTCAATGTAAAACTCAACACGGTAAAAGAGCAGTTATCAGAGATTGAATCACAAATAAAATACGGTGTTCTTCCGGCGAGTAACCGGTACATTCTTGAAGCTGAAATTTTAAAAATCGACCAGGAGCTTTTTGAATTAGAATCAAACAGGATGGCGTCTTTAAATATGCTTGGTGAATTGCTCGATGAGGAATTTAACAAAAATACAATGTTAGAGCTTCCATCTCCGGTAGTAACAGATTTCGATGCCAACCCAGGTGACCGCCCTGAATTTAAACTGTTCCAGCTTGAAAAAAACTCGCTCAAATCTTATGACGATGTTGTATCCTCCCGCAGCATACCAGAGCTAAGTATCTTTGGACAGGGCGGGTACGGAAGACCGGGATTAAATTTTCTGGATAACAATTTTCAACCTTATTATATTGTCGGTATTAACCTATCGTGGAATCCTATTAACTGGAATCGAAATGACAACGAGATACAGATTAATCGAATTAACCAGAAAATCGTTGACATACAAAAAGAAACATTCGATAAAAACTTAAAAGTGAGACTGGAAAAATACAAAATGGAAATTTCAAAACTCGAAGGACTCATTGAAAAAGACAAAGAAATTATTGAATTAAGAAGTAAAATTCTTATAAGCATTTCGTCACAGCTCAAGAATGGTACAATCACAGCAACAAATTATTTAACAGAGCTAAATTCTGAAAACCAGGCAGAGATAACGCTAAAAACCCACCGTGTACAGTTAGTTCAAGCTAAAATAGATTTTTTAACACTTAAAGGAAATTAGTTCAATGAAAAGAGTAATCGTTTTTTTAATTTTTTTATCTTTAATTTTTTCATCCTGTTCTAATAATGATGACAGATCAGATGCATACGGAAATTTT
Source organism: uncultured Ignavibacteriaceae bacterium (assembly GCA_964472195.1). GTDB lineage: Bacteria > Bacteroidota > Ignavibacteria > Tepidaquicellales > Tepidaquicellaceae > BS750m-G4. The sequence goes on from CAYYJH010000021.1 coordinate 14,759, forward strand.
GAAGCAACGGAAATAACAGTTTCGGCTGAAGCAAATGGAAAGCTGCTCGAATTTAACATCGAAGAAGGTCAAACGATTGATGAAGGAGAAACAGTTGGATATATTGATACAGTTCAATTAGACTTAAAAAAACAACAGCTCAAACAGCAGAAGAATGCAGTAAGAACGAAATACAATAATGTGTTTTCACAGGTGTCTGTATTACAACAGGAAAAGAAGAATGCTTTAATAGAAAAGAACAGAATAGAAAATCTAATCAAGGACGAGGCAGCCCCGGAAAAGCAGCTCGATGATATTAACGCAAGAATCAATGTTATAGACAAACAAATCGTCTCTGTTAAATCCCAAAACAGTACAACGTTTCAGGAAATTAAGACGATTGATACACAGATAGACCAATTAGCAGATCAAATAAGTAAAAGTGAAATCAGGAATCCGATTAAGGGAACCGTGTTAATGAAACTCTCTGAACCCTCTGAAATTGTTAATTATGGTAAACCTCTTTACAAAATTGCAGACCTCTCTATAATGGAATTAAGGGTTTATGTAAGCGGTGACCAGTTTCCATCTATAAAAATCGGACAAGAGGTTACAGTAATTGTGGATAAAACCAAAAAAGAAAATAGAACACTTAAAGGTACTATAAGCTGGATTTCTTCCGAAGCTGAATTCACACCAAAGTTAATTCAAACTAAAGAGGAAAGGGTAAATCTCGTTTATGCCGTAAAAGTAAGAGTGAAAAATGACGGAACCTTAAAGATTGGTATGCCTGGGGAGATAATGTTTAACTCGAATCAAAAAAGTGAATAATGCATATCATTGATGTTAGTGGAGTACACAAAAGCTATGGGAGCACAAAAGCATTAGATGATATATCATTCGATGTAAACTACGGCGAAATATTTGGTTTCATTGGACCAGATGGTGCCGGTAAGACAACACTCTTTAGGATACTCACAACTCTTCTCATCCCTGACGAAGGAAAAGCACTTGTCTTGGGAAATGATGTAGTTAAAGATTATAAGATAATTCGTAAAAGAGTTGGTTACATGGCGGGAAGGTTTTCACTCTACCAGGATTTAACAGTCGAAGAAAATCTTAAATTTTATGCAACAATTTTCGGGACTACAATTGAAGAAAATTATGATCTGGTAAAAGAGATCTACGTACAAATCGAACCGTTCAAGAAAAGACGAGCCGGTAAGCTATCCGGGGGAATGAAACAAAAACTCGCTTTGTCCTGTGCATTAATTCACAAACCGGATTTATTAATTCTCGATGAACCTACGACAGGTGTCGATCCTGTTTCGAGAAATGAATTCTGGGATATATTAATGAACCTGAAAGAACAAGGGATCACAATTCTTGTTTCAACTCCTTATATGAATGAAGCTGCCCTATGCGACCGCGTTGCACTGATTCAGAATGGAAAGACTCTAAGTATAGATACTCCCGAAAATATTACGAACAGATTTTCAAAAATCATATTGGGTATCAGGTCAGATAACATGTATGATCTGCTTTTGAAACTTCAACAATATAAATATACATATTCCGTTCAACCTTTTGGAGAATATCTTCATTATACAGATAAAAGAGGGAAACCAAATTTAGAAGAGCTTAAAGATTATTTAATAAAAAATGGTCATCCTTCCGTAGAGATAATTACATCTCTACCAGATATCGAAGATTGCTTTATAGAATTAATGGAAAAAGAACATGTCAACTGAAAGTATCCTAATAAGAGCAGAAGACCTGACAAAAAGATTCGGAAAATTTACAGCGGTCGATTCGATTTCATTCGAAGTGAAAAGAGGCGAGATATTTGGATTTCTGGGAGCGAACGGTGCCGGAAAAACCACAGCGATCAAAATGCTTTGCGGTTTATGGAAACCAACATCCGGAAAAGCCACCGTTGCAGGATTTGATGTTTATAAACAAACCGAACAGATTAAAAAGACCGTCGGGTATATGAGTCAAAAGTTTTCACTTTATGAAGACCTTACAGTTAAAGAAAATGTAAATTTTTATGGGGGCATCTATGGTCTGTCAAACAATAATATTAAGAACAAATCGGAATACTTAATAAAAAAATTAGATATTGAAAAAGAAAAAAATGAACTTATTAAGTCACTTCCACTCGGCTGGAAGCAAAAGCTTGCGTTCTCTGTTGCTGTTTTGCATGATCCACAAATAGTTTTTCTTGATGAGCCAACGGGAGGAGTTGACCCAATCACAAGAAGACAATTCTGGAATATGATTTATGAATCAGCAGCATACGGAGTTACAATTTTTGTAACTACACATTATATGGATGAGGCAGAATATTGCGACAGGGTGTCGATGATGGTTGAAGGAAAGATAGCAGCATTAGACACACCGAGAAATCTGAAAAATCGATTTAATGTGAAGTCAATGCATGACGTATTTGTAAAATTAGCCCGACCTGATTATAAACCAAACCTAATAACTGCCCAATGAAGAGATTCTTTGGTTTTTTAATAAAGGAGTTCTATCACATATTTCGCGATAAGAGAACTTTGCTTATTCTGTTTGGAATACCAATCGTTCAAATTTTACTTTTTGGCTTTGCCATAACTAACGAGCTTAAAGATGGAAAAATTGCCATACTGGATCAATCAAAAGATGAAACAACCCAGGAGATAAGCAATAAAATACTATCACCGGGTTACTTTGTACTATACGAAGACCTGCAATCCGAAAGTGATATTGAATCTGCTTTTCAAAGGGGCAAAATTAAGGAGGTGATTATTTTTGAACCTGAATTCTCTGAAAAATTGTTCCGTGATGGAAAAGCATCGGTGCAGTTATTAGCAGATGCGTCCGACCCTAACCTTGCCAATATGATCATTGGTTACACATCGTCAATAATTTACAATTATCAAAAAGGTCTGATTAAATCTAACTCGGTTCAACCGGTAATTAATACAGAAACCAAAATGCTTTACAATCCCGAACTAAAAAGTGTTTACATGTTTGTGCCGGGTTTAATGTCTGTTATTCTTTTGCTCGTCTCAGCTTTAATGACATCCATCTCTATTACCAGGGAAAAAGAAATGGGTACAATGGAAGTTCTGCTCGTTTCCCCACTAAAACCTGCACAAATTATAGTCGGGAAAGTGATACCATATTTTTTATTAGCATTCGTAAACATTTTGACGATACTCGTGTTAGCGAGATTTGTTTTTGAAGTCCCTGTTAACGGGAGTCTTCTACTATTAATACTTGAAAGTATTCTATATATTATCACTGCATTATCACTCGGTATTCTTATTTCTACAATTAGTAACAACCAGCAAACAGCTATGATGATATCATTAAGCGGTCTGATGATGCCAACAATTTTACTTTCCGGTTTTATCTTTCCAATCGATAACATGCCGTTAGTACTCCAAATCCTGAGCAATGCCATTCCGGCGAAATGGTTCGTCATTATTGTTAAGGGTATTATGTTAAAGGGAAACGATATTTTTTACATCTGGAAGGAGACATTAATACTCGCGGGTATGCTGTTGTTTTTCTTATTACTAACAATTAAAAAATTTAAGATAAGGCTTCAGTGAGGTGAGAACTATTAAATTCATATTGAGAAAAGAATTTCTTCAGATTTTCAGAAATAAAGCAATGCTGCCTATAATATTTTTTATGCCTTTGATTCAATTAATAATATTAGCGAACGCTGTTACTTTCGAAATTAAGAACATAACATTCAACGTAGTAGATTTTGACCAGAGCAGTTTTTCAAGAGAGCTAATTTCCAAATTCACAGCAAGCAAATACTTCACTTTAAACAACAGCTCGTTTTCTGTTGAGAACTCCGAAGAAGATTTTAAGACAAACAAATCGAAACTAATAATCTATATCCCTCAAAACTTTGAAAAAGATTTCATTACTAATGGTAGCGCAAAAGTACAGTTAATAATTAAAGCAGAGGACGGAGCTGCCGCAGTGGTTATACAAAATTATTGCACAAATATCATCAGGCAATTCAACACCAACATTATCCCGAAATGGAGCGGACTAAACAATTGGAACGCACCTCCGATGATAAACATAACTTATTCGAATTGGTACAATCCACAGTTAAACTATAAAACATACATGGTACCGGGGATACTTGTTGTCCTGGTAACAATAATAGGCATGTTCTTAACCGGTATGAATATAGCCAGAGAAAAAGAAATAGGAACAATCGAGCAGTTAAACGTTACACCCATTAAGAAATACCAATTTATTATAGGAAAACTCTTACCATTCTGGATCATTGCATTGTTCGAGCTTGCATTCGGATTATTCTTTGCAAAAATAATTTTTGATATACCTATCGTAGGAAGTTTACAGTTAATATTCCTCGTTGCTGCCGTATATCTTCTTGCTGTACTTGGTATTGGTTTGTTTATTTCAACAGTAACAGAAACACAACAGCAAGCAATGTTCATTGCCTGGTTCTTCATGGTTATATTCATTCTTATGGGGGGTATATTCACTCCCGTAGAAAGCATGCCTTCGTGGGCGCAGACAGTCGCATTTTTCAATCCTATTGCACATTTCAACAAAGCTATGAGAATGATAATGCTAAAAGGTTCTGACCTTTCAGACGTTCATCAAACCATATACTTTCTCTTAATTTATGCAGCCGTAATTCTAAGTATGGCTGTTTGGAGATATAGAAAGGTTAGCTGATATATACACCTTTTAATTGTAGGACTATATATTACAGAGTAAAACAACTTAGTCTTACAGAAATTTCATACATCGTCTTATTTCATTGTTTATTCTAAATGATTAATTTGCACAAGAATTAAAGATTTAGTTTTCATTACATAATTTTCAAATTGTATTTCGTCTCCTTTTTTGATTAGATGATTAAAAGTAATCTGTAATTTACCTCCATTACAGATTCTAAGTGAGCAGAAGAAAGAAGAAGCCCCTGCCATCGGGGGCTTTTCTTTTTATTC
>CAYYJH010000021.1:19837-34773 GCA_964472195.1 uncultured Ignavibacteriaceae bacterium
TAAGTGAGCAGAAGAAAGAAGAAGCCCCTGCCATCGGGGGCTTTTCTTTTTATTCGAAAATGTTTTTTATAAAGATAAAAAACGAGATATAACATTTTTAACAATGAATACTAATTATGTTACTCTCTTAAGTTTTATTTCTCTTCCTATATATTAACAAATATATTAAAAGAAACAATCCACCCGTTACCAAAGAGGCAAAAAAAATCGCAACATACTTACCAAAGTTGGAAATTTCATTTTCGATAATTGCTTCCACCTCCTTCGAACGTTTCATCTTTAAATACTTCCTCAAGAAAAATATTGTAACTATTAAGCCATATGTAAAACTTATGCAAATTGCAGCGTATGCCGCACCATCTTCACCACCGAATGAAAGAAACGCCGTAACAATTGCCAATGAAACTGTCCCAAAAAGAATTAAAAATATTGGTAAAGCGAACTTCTTTCTAAAATTAACTTGAAAACTTAAGCCTGATACCCCCATACTTAAAAGAATTCCTTCATTGTTCTGACTATACTTTCTCTCTTCAAATCCTGCCCTGATAATCATTATCCCGGTAAATAGAAATGGAACTGACATGGATGCCATGACCAACATGGTTTCCTCATCTTCTTCTATACATAAAACAATTAAAACTAACGATATGATGAGAAAAAGTATTCCCGTTAAATAGAAAATAATACCTCTTTTCATTCGAGTTTAATTAAACATTCATAACAGAAACTTTAGTGCTAATAAATATAAAGCATAAAAAAAGCCCGATAAAAATCGAGCTTTAATAGTGCCCGGAATCGGGGTCGAACCGATACTGACTTTGCAGCCAACAGGATTTTAAGTCCTGCGCGTCTACCAATTCCGCCATCCGGGCTTATTTGTTAGATGTAAAATATACAAAAACTCAATTTATTTTACTAAGCAAAATTCCGTTGATTTCTATAATTTCCTGACAGAAAACTTTGAACTAATAGTATCTCAATTGAAACTTGATGAATACCAAATAAATCATTATTTTATGTCATTAATAAATTAATTACCGTATGAAGAAATATTCAAAAATAACTCTTTTCTTTAGTATCGTATTCATTCTCCTTTTTATTTACCTCGGGTATTATTATCTGAAAAAAGAATTCCATTTGGATGCCTCTGAAACAAACGCTCCCCCACCGGTATATCAAAAAACACCGGATGAAATAGCCGACAGCATTCATAAACAGCAATACAGGATGGAATACACATTAGACAATACAGTTGACGAAATGATGCTGCAGATAATTCATTTAAACAAAGGGGAAGTTTATTTTAGCATGGAACACTTCGGGGAAAAAGAATTTATTGTAGTACTCAAAACTCCCGAAGAAGTACTTGTTGATACGTTGGCAAATTTTATAGGAAAGAATAAGCTAACAAAAACAATTGATATCGCTGAGACCGGACCTTATTTACTTGAAGTAAAAACTGAGGGTAAATGGCGTTTGTCTTTTCAGTAACAAACACAAAAAAATAGTAAATACTTACTTGACCAATAATCATTAAGATTATTAGCTTAAATATTACACCGTATAAAATTATTGTTCTTCTAATATACCTTTTAATACATTAATTCTTCTTGTTAGAACTTCCGTGTACCTGGGATTAAGTTCTATTGCTTTTTCCCAATCGCTGATTGCCTTTTCATAATCATTTATCTTAGCATAAGACTTCCCCCTATTATAATACCCTTTTGCTAATCTTGGATCAATAATTATTACCGAATCATACTCCCTTATTGCCTGCCAGGGATTATTAAGAGCATCGTACACAACTCCCCGATTGAAAAAAGCAATTGTGTCTCTTGGTTTGAGTTCAATTACTTTACTGTAATCCGCCAGGGCTGAATCATAACTTTTAAGTCTTTCATGGGCAGTTCCCCTGTTCATATATCCCGAATGATTATCCGGTACCAATTTAATATATTCATTGTAATCTAATATTGCTTCTTTATATTTATGAATGTTTTGCAAATGATTACCCCTGTCAAGATATGGTCCCGGGATAACCGGGTTAGTTTTAATCAATAAATTTAAATCTTCAAATGCTTTCAGATTCTCAACCTTGTAAACACTATCCCTCGGAATACTGTACCCCATATGATAACTTTCTATTGTATCTTCATAATCAAAGTATCCGCTGCCATAAATTATTGTACTATCTCCGGGAGATAGACCTTCATAATTGTTACTTTTGGTATTATTGTTTTCACTTGTTTGATCATTTCTGGAACCGCTATGCTGACTGCGTTTGGTACAACTGATCGCTGTGATCAGCGACAAAAACAATACCATAGCAAACAATGGAATAAAATTAATTTTCTTCATTGTACTTTTCCCCCAATTAATAATAAAATATATTCTTACTAATATTAATTTAACAAATCTGAACTTTTAAAGCTATCAAATTAAAACGTTCATAAAACTCTGGCAATTTGATTTTTTTATCGTGAAAAAAAACCTTTTGTCCACCTCGTTTATTTTATAATAACAGAGGAGACAAAAGGAAATTTAATAAACTTACTTGTATATCAGTTTTTAAAATATGTTAGTCTCTATATTTTATTCTGATTGTGTTCGACGTCAACACATAATCATTACAATCATAGACATATACATTGTAGAATCCTGCATCATAAAAAGTTACTTTCTTATAAAACCAAACCCAATCAGTTTCTGTATCTTGATAAATTGTTGTCGAATATGTTTCAGTACCGTCATAGTCAACATCATAAATCTCATACCTAACCGAATAACAGCTTACCGTATATGGCAGCCTTACAAGAAAATATAAATAGCTTCCTGAGGAAGATATGTTGAACACATTGCTTTCCGTTATTGGATAACCATCGCGGTCAACATCTTCACAGAAGTACAAAGACTGTGCTTTGGTTAAGTTCGAAAAAGCAAAAAGAGCAACCATTAAAAACATTGCAAGAAATAATTTTTTCAACATTTGTTTTCCTTTCTAATAAATTTTATAATAGAATTAAGACTAAAATAATATTTTCATTTCCTATTTGCAACAATTTAAATTTTCAATAAATAAAATATAAGTCCTAATTGAAGTTTATGAAACTCATTATTTATAATTTCCTTTCTTATTATTTACCATTATCTTACTATTTTTAAAATAAAACAACCAAATTCCATCTTACGTTGTTAAACAGGTATTACAAAATTATTGGTCCGGTTCTGATTTTTGTCTTTATTTGTTCAAATATTCATACCGAAGAGAAAATATATAATTGTAATATTGGTGACTCCCTTTTACCAATAATTAATGGCAAAAACTCGGACTTATTCAGAATAGATGAAAAAGGCAATTTGGAAGTCTTGCTCTCCCTTAGACCTAACGAAGGCGATATATTTAATTATAAAATGACAACAAAATTCATCACTTTCGAAAACAGTCTGTCTACAGATTACAATGATCTTATAACTACAAGGGAAACCTTTTATTATTTTAAGCATAAAGTCATCAACATAGATACCTTATTCAATATTACATACACAATTGAATTTGATAGCATAATCGTTAACACTTCTGTTTCATCAGAAGATACTTCTTTCTACGTACATCATAATTCTAACATCAGAAAGCAATATCAAAACAATGGTGAATATTTGTTATACAATTTAATTACAGATAAAGAATTCAGGCTGACTGTTTCGCAAAATGGAGATATGCTGGAAATAACAGGTTTAACAGGAAACATATTCGATTCAATATACACAAATACTGAACTTCTGTTAGGCTTACAAAAAAATATAGGATCCGTACTAAGTCAACAGTTTTTATACACCCCCAGGGAAGCATTAACGATGGAATCTAAATGGCGGAGAATCGAAGATACAGAATTTCTTATATTCCCGATAAGAAAAAACATTTCTTATACATTGAAAGGCGTTAAGGAATTACAAGATAATTATATCGTGTTTATTAGTGAGGAATCCAATGCTGATTTCTTAGAGAAGAAACAAGATGAAACCAATTTTCTCATAAAACTTACTGCCTCTCACTTTGGGGGAGAAGGTGTGATACAATTCAATATATCGAAGGGGTGTCTTGAGAAAATTGAAAGTAAAAACAGTGTGTTTCTTAACATGAATATTTATTCTCATACAGGAAACGGAACATCCAGACAAAGGGTAGAGGAAGAATTTCTCCTGGAAAGAATTGAATAAACCGGAAATCAGTTGACTGAAGGTTATATAATCAGATACTTTTCCGTTTTTATATAATTAAAAATCTCTTAAATTTGTAAAACCTGCCGTATTGAGTAGTATATATTCTAATTACTTATGAAAACACATCATCTTTTAATTTAAATTTTAAATAATTTTTTAAATTCAAAAAATAAATGAAGTGAACGTAAAGAAAACAATTGTTGTTTTAGTACTGGCTTCCTTTGGCTGGGCTCTGTGCGGTGCAACGATAGCGATCGGTAAGAGCATTACAACAATGGGAAACACTCTTATCATTCATGCAATACTTGCTCCGGTATTCTTTTCCATAATCTCAATCATCTATTTTAAAAAACTTAATTATACAACACCATTGCAAACTGCTTTCATATTTTTTTCTTTTGTATTATTAATGGATCTTTTTCTTGTAGCACCCGTTTTTGAAAAAAGCTACGAGATGTTTATAAATATTCTGGGTACGTGGATTCCTTTTGTGTTAATATTTATCTCAACCTACTTTACGGGTTTATTTATAACAAAGCGGCATAACCAATCAAAAGAAAGTTCAAAGAACAATTAAAATTAAAAAAGAATGTAATGGAAGAAATAATTAAAGAATTCTTAAATAATAAAACGTTAGCTCTTGCCGGTGCATCTCAAAATCCTAAAAAATGGGGTAATACACTTTTCAATGAGCTTAATAAAAAAGGATATAAGGTTTATCCAATTAATCCAAACACAGATAAAATTATGGATGAGAAGTGCTATCCTTCTGTTAAAGAACTCCCTCGAGATATAGAAAACCTAATAATAGCTGTCCCCAAAAACACAACCGAGAAAATAGTTAAGGAATGCCAGGGTACAGGTATTAAAAGGGTCTGGATGCAGAAAGGTGCTTCTGGGGAAGGCTCAACCTCAAAAGAAGCCGTAAAGTTTTGCAATGAAAACGGGATTGATGTTGTTTACGACCTTTGCCCGTTGATGTTTATTCCACCAGCTGGATTTCACAAAGTTCATTTTTTCTTTAAAAAACTTTTTAGGACTTTCCCAAAAGAATATCACAAAATTAAGAAACAGTAATTAATTGGACCTCAATCAGAAAATGAAAATCCTCTTTAACAAGAAGTTCTTAAAACACAATCCTAACAGTTTCGGCGAGGGAGCATACCGCATAAGAGATTTTAATAACGGTATAGAAGAGCGAGAATATAATGGCGAAAAGTATATCGCACTTGTACACACAAAAGAATATATCAAAGAAATTCAAGAGGCAAGTATGCATTACAGTCTTCTTGCTGAAGTGGAACTATCCCCTGAAAGCTATGAAGCAGCATGTATTGCAGTAGGATTGACAATTCTGGCTTCCGAACAAAACGGTTTTGCTGTCGTCCGTCCCCCAGGTCACCATGCAAAACGATTCCGTGCAGATGGTTTTTGTTTTTTTAATAATATTTCGATTGCTACACAGAAACTTTTAGATGAGGGGAAGAAAGTATTTATACTCGATATAGACGGTCACCATGGTGATGGCACACAATCTGTTTTTTATGAAACTTCAAGGGTTTTATTTTGCTCAATTCATCAAAAAGATACTTATCCGGGGACAGGAATGACTTACGAAACAGGTGAAAATGAAGGTGAAGGCTATACTATGAATTTTCCATTACCCGCAGGGAGCGGCGACTTAGAATTTCTGTCGTCTGTTGATAAAGCAATTGAGAAAGCATTAATATTTAAACCGGATGTTGTAGGTGTTTCAGCTGGATTCGATGGCTATAAAAAGGACGTGCTTCTAAACCTAAATTATACGTTAAACTCATACTTCGAGTGCGGGTATAGGCTGAAACAATCTTTTGAAAACATTTTCGCTGTTTTAGAAGGTGGATATCACCAGGATATTAAAAAATGCGTAGATAGCTTTTTAAATGGGGTAAACAACAAATAATGTTCTCCTGCTGAAATACTATGTTACTTTCAAAAGTTTTATTAGATACTTCCCAAAAATTCTCCAAAAAAATTGCCGTTGTTTGCGGTGATAAAAGATATAATTACGCTGAATTTAAAACACGTACATCCAAACTTGCGAACGCATTAATAAGCTTAGGTATCAAAACCAACGATAGAGTAGCTATCATTCACAATAATTGTCATTATTTTCTTGAAAGCTACTTTGCAGCCGCTCTCGCAGGAATAGTCATTGTTCCAATTAATTACAGGTTATCCCAAAAAGAGTTCGCATTCATTCTGAATAATTCAGACTCCAAAGTTTTAATCACACATCCTGAATTCAGGAATAAGGTTCTCCCTGCAATAGAGCATACTCCAAAATTGATAAAAATAATCTGGACGGGTGAATTCATAACCACCGAACAATCAGAAAAGCACAATTCCTACGAAACTCTTATTGAAAACAATCCACCATTGAAATCATCTTTCTCAAATATACACGAAAACTCTATTGCCCAGCTTTATTATACAAGCGGTACAACGGGTCAACCCAAGGGTGTTGTTTTGACACATAAAAACAATTATGCTCATGCACTCGGAACAATTGAAGAACTCGATCTGAAAGAAAGCGATAATTGGCTTCACGTATCTCCAATGTTTCACCTTGCTGATGCCTGGGCTGTCTGGGCAGTTACTAAAGCAGGCGGTACTCATATCATTGTTCCCGAATTTAATCCAGAAAACGTCTTGAGAATTATAGAAACCGAAAGGATCACCATTAGTAATTTTATACCAACTCTCTTGAACATATTAATTAATCATAAGAGTGTAGGTAGATTCGATTATAAACACATGCGCTTGATCATGAGCGGAGGAGCTCCTATTGCTCACACTGTTGTAAGAAAATTAATGGAGATTTTTAAATGTGAATACATACAAACCTACGGAATGACAGAAACCAGCCCTTTCCTGACAATGTCAATTTTAAAACAACATTTGAAAAAACTTCCTTTTGAAGAACAGTTTAAATACATGGTAACAACCGGGAGACCTTTTTCAAATGTACGGCTCAGAGTAATCAACGAAAACGGAAAAGATATTCAAAAAAATGATAAGGAAGTAGGCGAGATAATAGTTAAAGGGAAAACCATAACATCCGAATACTGGAAACTCCCCGAAGAAACCTCAAAAAGTATTAAAGATGGCTGGTTATATACAGGCGACCTTGCCAGAATAAACGAAGAGGGATATTTGACTATTGTAGATCGCAAAGATGATATGATAATAACTGGAGGTGAAAATGTTTATTCAATTGAAATTGAAAACGTCCTTTATTCTCACCCGGATATCCTTGAATCTGCGGTTGTTGGTCTGCCGGACGAAATTTGGGGAGAGGAAATCGTAGCGGCAGTGGTTTTAAAACCGGGGAAGAATACTAAAAGCAAAAATATTATAGGTTTCTGCAAAGAACATCTTGCTGATTTCAAAGTCCCGAAAAGAATTATGTATTATAAAGAACTACCTAAGACTGGCTCAAATAAAATCTCTAAACAAAAATTGCGAGAGATACTATTTTCAAATACTAATAACTGAAAGAACGAATTCACTTGATATAAATATCAGTTTTTAAATTCCTTTGTTTTTTCTATAACAGCAGCACCTATCGAATCACCCCAAACATTCGCTGTGGTTCTGCAGCGGTCCAAAAACCAATCAATCGCCCATATTAAGCCAATTCCCTCAAGCGGTAAACCAACCGCTGTCAGGACAAAAACCATTGTTACTGTTCCAGCGTGAGGTATACCCGCTGCTCCAATGGAAGCAAGCGTAGCGGTCAAAAATATAACAATTTGGCTGCCAACACTGAGGTCGATACCATAAATCTGAGCAATAAACAAAGCTGCTACTGCTTCGTACAATGCAGTTCCATCCATATTAATCGTTGCCCCAAGAGGAAGAACAAAGGAAGCTGCCTTTGTGTCAACTTTGTTATTATCTTCTGTACACTCCATCGTAATAGGAAGAGTAGCGGATGAAGATGCAGTTGTAAATGCTGCTGCTAATGCCTGACCCATACCGAGAAAATATTCATACGGTTTTCTTCCCGTTAAAACTCTCAATATAATTGGTAAGATTATCAAAGCGTGAACAAGTAATCCAATGATAACAGTTAAAGAATATAATGCTAATCCTGAAACAAGCTCGCTGACGGAATCCCTGTTCTCCGCAACAATACTCCCTATCAAAGCCATCACTCCGATAGGTGCGAAATATATAATTATTGTCACAAGTTTCATTATTGCAGCATTCAAACCCTCAAAAAATGCTATTACAGGTTTTCCTTTTTCACCTATGGTTGTCAACACACCACCGAACAAGAGGGAAAACACAATCAATGGCAAAACACTCCCTTCGGCAGCAGCCTTAATAATATTGGAAGGAATAAGATTAACGATTACATCTATCAATGATTTCTGTTGACTTTGCGCAACAATCTCCGGAACATACGCACCAAAGCTTTCTATCCCTTCTCCCGGTCTGACTATATTTACTAAAACAATACCTATTAAAACTGAAAACGCAGTTGTAATAAGATAATAAAGAAGTGTCTTTCCAGTTGTTTTTCCTAACCTACCGATATTTCCGAGAGAGGTTACTCCTACTATCATAGATGCGACAATTAACGGAACAACAATCATTTTAAGTGCATTAAGAAATATCGTACCTATAAACTTAATGTTTAAAAAGAAATCCCCGATATAAAGTCCACCCAGCACTCCTACAATAGCGCCAACGATCATACCTGTCAATATAAGATTACCAGTTTTCTTAGTCATATAAGTGAGTTTATTTTTTATTTACAAAGATATAATAAAAATATTGTTTATACCACACATCTTGGGATTCTTTTACCCTGGAATAATGTTATGTTTTTATTAATCAAACTAAATAAAAACATGAAACTTAAAACTACCGGTATTGACCACCTTAACCTGCAAGTAAAGAATCTAAATGAAACCATAGAATTTTACAACAAAATGTTCGGCTTTGTTGTAAAGAAAGAACAGCCGGAAGACAACTCCAAAATAATAGGCAACAACAGTGTAAAGCTGTGCCTGTACGAAACACCTGGCTTTGAACAATATAACAAAAATGGCTTTGCTCATTTTGGATTACATATTGAGAATTTTTACGATGTGTTGAATAAGTGTAAGGAATTGGGAATTCAAATATTTTACGATGGTCCTGTAAAATGGGAACAATCCACGTCGGTTTATATTAAAGACCCGAACGGATACGAAATAGAGCTAACTGAAGTTTTTGGGGGTGGTCTTTAGGTTGTAAAATAAACATATTCATTAAAAATTTTTCAAAAATCTAAAACATCTTAATACATGAATAAACCTACTAAAATCTTATCAGATGAACATCAAAACATCTTAAAAGTAATCGATACGTTAGAACGGGAATGCAATGCTCTTGAATCAGGCAGCAAACTTGAAAAACCATTCTTCGAAAAGGCTGTTGATTTCATACAAAACTATGCAGATAAATTTCATCATGCTAAAGAGGAAGATATCTTATTCATAGAGATATGTAAAGATTCTGTCCAAATGCACTGCAACCCCACCCAGCAAATGCTTCACGAACATGATCTCGGTAGAAACTTTGTAAAAGGTCTTATAGAAGGATTAAGCGAGGAGAACACAAAAAAGATAATAGAAAACGCAAGAGGATACGCTGTACTTCTCCGCGAACACATATACAAAGAAGATAACATACTTTACCCAATGGCTGATGAAGCATTACCGAAGGAAATTCAGGAATCCATTTCAGAAAGATTTCATAAAGCAGAGACCGAAAAATTCAGTGAGGGCACAAAAGAAAAGTATTTAAACATTGTAAAAGATTTTGAAGAAAGGAAATGTTAAAAGATAATCACGACAACGTGATACAATTACTCAAAAGGCTCACACAAGTGAGCCTTTTTTATTTTAAAACAATCTACCGATGAAAATCAGAACTTAATCATCCCTACAAATTAAAAGCGTAATCATTAAAGCTCAACTCTGCTATTGCATTCCCAAAATTTGTTTCCTTGCCCTCGAAATGTTTCTTAATTATTCCCAGAAGGAACCGTCTCTGCTCACTGTTTACTTTATAGAGTATCTTGATTAACATAGCTCCGGAAAAAACCTTATCACCAAACGTCATTGTTGTAAATGATTCCTCGAAGCCTTTTACCTCTTTATTATTCTTTTGCTTTAAGAAATTCTCATATCGTTTATGTATATCATTCAGTGCATAGATTTCCTTGTTAACCCAACGCCGTCCATTATCGAGAGTTTCTGCAGACATCTGCTTTGGCTCGAAACAAACAGATTCAAAATTATACCTTTCCCAATCCTTATGCAATATTCTACCTTCACTTTCCAGCCGATTAAAAAGCCTCGTACCGGGAAGCGGAGTAAGAATGTTTATCATGTTATATACTAAATTGTTTTCATGTATAAACTTAACAGTCTTTTCGAAAATAGAATCATCTTCTGCGTCACTTCCTAACACAAAGGATCCTAAAACCCTAATACCGTGAGATTGTATGTTATCAATGCACTCATAATATTCATCCACTTTATTTATCTTTTTATCCATTCCCATTAAAGTTTCAGGGTTTACACTCTCGATTCCAATTATCATAGATTGACACCCTGCTTCCTTCATCATTGACAGCATTTCATTATCCCTGCCAACGTTTATCGATGACTGGCAGTACCAATCGGAAAGCTTTAAAGGAATGATAGCTTCGAATAATTTTCTGGAATAACTTTTATTGCCTATTATATTATCATCAGCGAAAAGAAGTGTCTTCGGTAATTTTAGATCATATCCCAGGATATTAATTACATAATGGGGATATAACGATTTAATTTCTTCGACTACCTGTTCTATATTTTTCAATCTGAATTGCTGTCCTGAAAATGCTTTCACTGAACAGAAATCACAATCGAATGGGCAGCCTCTTGAAGTTTGAACCTGGTTAATGACGTACTTTTCGGACTTAACTAAATCGTACCTTGGGGCTGATATTTCTTCTAATTCCGGATAAGAATTAAAACGGTAAATCTTTTGTACTCTTTCTTCTTTGAAATCACTAATGACCTGTTGCCACAAACAATCCGCTTCACCGATAACAACGCTGTCAGCATGCTCCAGAGCTTCT
The DNA here is from genome assembly GCA_964472195.1 of uncultured Ignavibacteriaceae bacterium. GTDB lineage: Bacteria > Bacteroidota > Ignavibacteria > Tepidaquicellales > Tepidaquicellaceae > BS750m-G4. The sequence goes on from CAYYJH010000021.1 coordinate 31,224, forward strand.
TCCGGCAGCATCGAAGCATGTATCCCGCCAATAACGACAGTTACTCCTCTTTTTCGAAATTCATCCGCAATCTCGTATGCTCTCGTAATATTCGGAGTCATTGCACCGATCCCGACAATATCGACCTTTTCGTCGAAGTTTATTTCATCGACTTTTTCATCAATGATGGTTGTTTCTACATCTTTAGGTGTGGCTCCAGCTATTGTCGGAAGTGAGAGCGGTATCAAACTTGTTTGACCAAGGATCCTCTTCTCAAATTTAAAATCCCAAAAATCCCCTTTTGAATTTTTACCCCTGGTTGGATTTATTAAAAATAACTTCAATAAGATATTATTTTTTTAAAAAAACTATGTCGTTAAACATATTGTATGAATTATTCATTTTTTCAACTAAAAATCGGGTTCCAGGAATATTAAAGACTATTAGTACCGTTCGATTTTATATTGTGTGCATAATCATTACAGCTTATCTCCAAAATAGCATTACCAAAATTTGTTTCTTTACCGGAGAAATGTTTCTTCAGCATGTTTATAAGAAACCTTCTCTGTTTGCTGTTCACTTTATAAAGAATCTTTGCAAGCATTATTCCTGAAAACACTTTTTCTGAAAGCTTCATAGTTGTGAAAGACTCTTCATAACCTTTAACTTCCATATTGTTCTTTTGCTTAAGAAAACTTTCATACCTGTTATCAATATCATCAAGCGTGTAGAGCTCCTGGATAACCCAGCGTCTGCCCTTTTCAAGAGTATCTACAGACATCTTCTTAGGCTGAAAACATACAGATTCAAAATCATACCTTGACCAATCCTTGTGAAGTACCCGTCCTTCACTCTCAAGCCTATTAAACAACCGCGTACCGGGAAGCGGAGTCAGAAGGTTGATACAGTTGTATATAATATTTGTGTCTCTTATAAATTTGACAGTCTTTTCGAATATTGATTCATCCTCAGAATCACTACCCAGTATAAACGAACCCAATACCTTTATGCCGGCAGACTGTATATTATCGATACACTCATAATATTCATCCACCTTGTTAATTTTTTTATCCATACCCGCAACGCTGTCCGCTTCCACGCTCTCAATCCCGATTATCATCTGTTGACAGCCGGCTTGTTTCATCATCGCAAGCATTTCTTTATCCCTGCCTACATTTATAGACGACTGGCAATACCAGTCCTGAAGCTTCATAGGCATGATAGCTTCGAACAGTTTCCTGGCATAGCTTTTATTCCCAACAATATTATCATCAGCAAAAAGAAGTGTCTTCGGTAATTTAAGTTTATATCCCAGGACGTTCATTGTGTAATAGGGAGTCAAAGATTCTATTTCCTTAATTACCTGCTCTATCTTTTTTAATCTGAATTGAGCTCCCGACAATGCTTTCACACTGCAAAAGTCACAATCGAACGGACATCCTCTCGTTGTCTGAACCTGGTTAATAACGTATCTCTCACTCTTCACCAAATCGTAACGCGGTTCATGAATATCATCAAACTCTGGATACCTTGTAAAACGGTAAAACTTTTGAAGATTTCCCTCTTTAAAATCATTTATCACTTCTGACCAAAGACTATCTGCTTCACCAATTACTACACTGTCAGCATGCTCCAATGCTTCTTCCGGCAGCATCGAAGCATGTATTCCTCCCATTGCAACAGTCACACCTCTTTTTCGAAATTCATCCGCAATCTCATACGACCTTTTTATATTCAACGTCATACCGCCAATGCCAACGAGGTCGACCTTCTCATCATAGTTTATCTTTTCTATTCTTTCGTCTACAATGGTTGTTTCAACGTCTTCAGGCGTAGCCCCGGCAATGGTTGGAATTGAAAGAGGAAGAAGACTCGTCAAACCGAGAACTCTTTTTTCAAAGTTGAAATCTAAAAACGCTTCCTCTGCGTTTAAACCCCTGCTTGGATTAATCAGTAATAATCTCAATAATGTTTTTCTTTAAATTTATTTTATAACTAAAGCACGCTTTCGAATTGAAAACCTATAAACTGAATGCTTCACAATTGATGCGAATGAGTACAAAATATGTTTTTTACTTTAAAAATGCAAACATAATGTATCATTTATGTTTTTTGATATATTTTTCAGAACACATGTATATAAAAGATAATTCCCCCTGTAAATTGAAATACCGGGAAAGTTTATAGTGCTTTCTGTAAAGTAAGTTTCTCGTGACAGCATATTCAGTACTACTAACCTGAATTGACTTCTCCCATCACAAAGTGATACCTATGGGATAGGGGATTTATGCTCCATAGCCGCTTGCGGTTCTAATCTTATCATGTCAAACCTTCCATTACTACCTGCCCGCTTGTCAGACAGCAATAACTCATAATAGCGGGAGGTTTATATTGCTAACTAATATTTTTTTACTACTTTTCATTAAACCCTTCCAATTTCTTCCATTGATACTTTGACAATTCAGCAGGTTCGTGCACCAGGTGGCATTTAAAACAACTTTCCATTCCGATTTTCTGAATTAATTTACCCACGAGACTCTTATCAACAGAGGGCTTACTTAAAGTCTCACCCATCTCATCTATCACATCCTGCACTTTCCTATCAACATAGTACGTTCTCTTAGAAGTATGGCATTTAATACAAACCATCTTCAATGCTTGAAACCTCGCTTTAAATCCATCAAACTGCGTTTGTGCATTCTCGTCTTGTCCCTGCTCAACATTAACACTTATTCCGGCAAAATTTACATCGAGAAACTGCATAAGGCGTTTAAAACTGATGGACTCTTCAGTTATGGGATCATTTACTGTTATATCTTCAAAGCTCCCCCAGTGATACTTTTGCTGAACTTTAATCATATAGATATTATGACAGTTTTGACAAACACCCCCAACTTTTCCATATTCTATCATTATCTTTTCCTGGTCACCTGTTTCCAAAGCTGTTCCAAGATTCTCCACTCCATCCATGTTAAAGTAATCTTCCCACTCAGGAACTAACTTCGAGACTTCCGTAAATTTCGCTTTGAATTTATCGAAATTTTCTGTAACGCCTTGTATGTCACCCTCAAGAAGGTCAGCTATAATTCCCGAAAAATACGTACCCATCTCCCACATATTAATAAGGAATATGGGCTGTTCAGAAACAGGGGGGAATAAATTATCCAAAGAGCTTGGTGGTAATGAAACAATAGCTCTCAATGCTTCATTCTCTTGCTTTAACTTCTCCAACTCCTGAGAATAAGAATTTGCACTTCCAAGAACAACAGAAAGAACTAATGCAGTAAAAAGCAATTTTGTTGCAATGTTTTTCATTTCGATTCTCCTTTGTTTAACTTTTAGTGTGAGTAAATTTAAAAAATGAAATGTTTAATTGCAAATGCAAAAATGGAAATGGGGCTTTTCATACTCTTCACATAAAATTAATTCAAATATTTTAAATCCTCCCTGCTCCCCGTGTCATTCCAGCCTGCCTACTTCAGGTAGGCGGAAGCTGGAATCCGGAAAAGAAACATGTTACTAAATGTAAAACAGACTTTACAAAAAGTATTACTATTTGTAAATTATGGTT
>CAYYJH010000022.1:0-33657 GCA_964472195.1 uncultured Ignavibacteriaceae bacterium
TGAAGGGATAAATTCTTATATGGAAAAGAGAAAACCCGTTTGGAAAAATTGTTGAAGTATGTAGCGGAGTTTTTGCTAAAAGCTATATACTACTTTTCCTGTACTTTCTCTATCAAAAACTTTGCTAAAGCGTCTGCTTCTTCTTTCTTCAATCCCTGGTTAGGCATGTCAGGATAATCCGGGTTAACTTTTACCGGGTTGAGTATGAACTTCGCTAACTTATCTGCATCACCATTATATTTTGGAATTGTTTCATTATAAGGGGGACCTACCAGCTTTACATCGAATTTATGACATGCAAGGCATCTTGTGTTAAAAATTTCTTCTGCGTTTACCACTCCTGCAACTTCTTTTTTCTCAAGCTGAGGGTATTTTTCTTTTATAAGTTCTTCTGCTTTTGAGTTACTAACTAATAACTGCTCTTTATTCATATTCCCAAATGCCAACTGGTCTTTAATAATGGTAAACGTAAAAGTCAGAAAGACAAGAAAAAACACTACACCGGCATATTTTATTTCTGCATTTTTCAGAATTGCATAAAGAAATATAGTCGTAAAAAATATACTGACAATCGCTAATGCAGTATAAAGAAATAGAGAACCCGTAAAAGCATTCTGCGGAAGTACTATTAAAGATAAAAATAAAATTAATAATTGAACAATGGAAGAGATTAATGCTAAACCAACGGCGAACTTCCTAACAAAGATAAAATAACCACTCTCAGTATCATTCTCCGCAAGAGTAGAATTCCGTATACCTCCACGCCAGATAAAAAACAAATAAAGTACTGCCGCAGCAGTAATAGTAAAAGACGAGGAAATAAAATATATGAAATTCAACCAAACCGTTCCCGAAGTTAGAAGCCCTATAACGCTTTTAACATTTAATGAGTTTTGGGGATCATTTGCTAATGTAACACTTCCTACAAATAGAAAAGATGCAGCTATTAGTAAGAGCAGTCCGATCCAGCCAATGTATTTTTTATAAAACCTGTAGGATTCATTAACACTAACATACTTGATCATTTTTTTGTATATGTAAATCAAAATAAGTCCTGCTAAATAAAATAAAGCAGACAGCTCCAAAAAATCCACTGATGCGTTATCTACTCCATACAATAATTGGGCATAAATAAATACAATTGTAAAAAATGGAATAATACATAAACCCAAACCGACATAAATATTAACAGCAAGTTTTTTTATAACATCATTAGCAAATCGAAAATAGTAATTAAGGTTTCTATCACCAATCGAACTGAAAAAAAGAGAATAAAATGTTCCACCGATAACCATCCCGATAAACGGAAGAAATATTAACAGAGAAAGTACTTGAAAAATATCAAGCAGGACAACATGTTCAGAGGTTGGCGGAACAACTAAATCTTCTAAAAATCCCATTTGAGTATGACCTTTCTTAAATCTTATCTTATTATATTGACAACTTTATGAGTTTATCTAAAGAAAGTAGAGTTATAATTATTAAAGTAAAAATATTAATACTGACAAACATCTTCAAAACATCTTCTTGTTCTGCAGGAGACCTCAAGAAACGGATCGCTAAATAAAAAAGACCAACAGACGCAATCATTAATAATACATTCGTAATGTCAAAATTTACAAATCCTATAAATGGTATCAACATCGCAATTAACAATGTTAAAAGAATTAAAGCAAATGTAATGTTAATCAAACTTTTCCTGCTGAAAATTTTTGTTAGTGTGGGAAGTCCTCCTTTTTCGTAATCTTTGTCATAAATCAAAAGCAGTAACCAAAAATGTGGTATCTGCCAAACAAAAAAGTAAAAGCTTATAAAAAGAATATCAAAATCAAAAACATAACCGTTAGCGGCTGTCCACCCGGCAATAGGAGGTAACGCCCCGATCAAAGAACCCGGGATAATGGCATACGCTGTTTTCTTCTTTAACAAAGTATAAACACCATTGTACCAAAAAAAAGCTAAGAGCCCTACTAAAAGAGTTACTGTATTTGTCTTAAAAAATAAAAGAAGTGACCCTGCAATTAAAAAGATTATTGAAATAATTAAAACATTATAATCTTTGATTCGTCCTGAAGGAATCGGTCTGTTTTTTGTTCTTTCCATTAATGCATCCGTAAACCTTTCCTGGTATTGATTCATAGCTGCTGCACCGCAAGCTAACAGAAAAATTCCAACAGAGGGATAAATCAAATTACTTGTAACCTGACTTGCTGCGAGTAAATAACCCAATAATGTAGTTAACATAACCAATACTGTAATCTTAATTTTTACAATCTCTGCCAGCATAGAAAACCTGCTAAGAAAACTTATATTCTCTTCAATTACACCGGTCTTTGTTAAATGATTCATATAAGAATAAATATTATAATGGATTACTTATTTTTTTGGACTATCAGTTGTTTTCGTCTTTAATGTATCGGAACTTGTTTCTTGCCCGGTTGATTCTTTTTCGTCCATTAAGTTTTCAGGAGTCCGATTATACCACTCATAAAACTCATTTTCAGGCATAACAACGAGTTTCGAATACATATAAGAATGCCTCAATCCGCAGTACTCAGCACACAGAACTTCATAAGTTCCGGGTTCAGTCGGCTGAAACCATAAATAATTTTTTCTCCCCGGGATAGCATCTTCTTTAACGCGGAATGCCGGTATATAGAAACTATGATTCACGTCGAGAGAATATATTTCCATCTTAATTGGTTTTCCCAAAGGAACATATAACGTATCACTCTTTAAACCATTTGCATAATCATAACTCCATGCCCACATCCTGCCGGTAACTTTTATAACCATTGCATCTTCAGGAACATCTCTCATGTTTTTAAAACCGGAATATCCTGAGAAAAACATAACAACAACAATTACAGTCGGAACGATCGTCCATATCACTTCGAGAGTAGTGTTCCCTGTTATATTAGAAGCTTTTGCATTTCTTTTCCTGTTATACCTGATAACAAAGTATACCATTAAAAAAGTTATGATTAATAACAGTAAAGCTGAAATCCCTACTATTAACATAAATGTCGCATCAACCTGTTCCGCTATGCTTGGTCTCATATTAACGGTTCTCTATAGATTAAATCGAAAAATGTTAAGACTATCATTACTAAAAAGATTACCAGGCACAGAAAAATAAAAACTCTAAAAATCTTAGAATCAAACTTAACATGCATAAAATAATTCGCTACCATTAGTGATTTTACAGATGCAATCACGAGTGCCACAACCAGAGCAAAAGCTGCAAGTTTCATCCCGGTCAAAGCAACGGTGATTGCAGTGAAAGCAACTAAACCAGCCCAGACCAAAACATACGTTCCGTATCCGATTGAAATATGCTGGTGTTTTGTAGATTGATTTTCCATATTTTAATGAATTAAATAGAATAATGGAAATAAGAAAATCCAGATTATATCGACTAAATGCCAGTACAATCCTGCATTCTCAAACCTTTGATAATTTGAACCAGTGATTTTATCTTTAACAATAAATACTAAAATAATCGACAAAAAGACCATTCCTGCAACAACATGCAATCCATGAAGACCTGTCATCACGTAATATAAACCAATAAATACAACCTCACCGTTAGGAAAGCCTTCTAAACCCGGTCCTTTTGGATAAATTCCATGGTCAATCTTACCACCCCATTCAAAATATTTGTTAATTAAAAAAATTAAACCACAGAATATTGTAAAAGACAGCATGTAAATGCTAAACGTCTTTTGATTTCTTTGCAATGCTAATATTGCAAGGACAACAGTCAAACTGCTTGTCAAAAGAATAATAGTATTTACAGCACCAAGAATAGGATTGAGTGTCATAGCACCGATTTTAAAATCTTCCGGGTAAACATATCTATAACTTGCATAAAGAATAAATAAGCCGCCAAATAAAAGAAACTCAGTAAATAAGAACAACCACATTCCCATCTTGGAACCCTCATCATCTCTATGAATATGTTCCATTTGTTTTTTTTCTAATACAACTTCAGATTGTTGATTCATTTTGATTCCTCCAAATTATCACGTTCATAAGGTCCTCTGGTTACAACAGGTATTTCATCAAAGTTTTCAAGAGGAGGCGGAGATGGGGCTGTCCATTCGAGTGTAGTTCCTCCCCAGGGATTCTTCGGTGCTTTAGGACCGTTCCTCAAACCCCTAAAAAGATTAACGAACATGATTATTATACCCGTTACCATAATCCAGGACCCAACCGTAGATACGATTTGATATGGTTCAAACTCCGGCAAATAATCATAATATCTTCTTGGCATACCAAGATATCCCATGATGAACATCGGGAAATAAAGAACATTAAACCCTATTACGAAAATCCAGCAGGAAATCATTGCCGTCTTCTCGTTGTACATCTTTCCAAACATCTTTGGAAACCAGTAATGAAGTCCTGCGAAAAAAATAAGCCCCATTCCCCCGAACATCACGTAATGGAAATGTGCAACAACAAAGTATGTATCCGTTACATGAATATCAGTATTTAAAGAACCTAAAATCAATCCAGTTAACCCGCCTATAGAAAACACAACAATAAAAGCGAGTACAAAAAGCAACGGGGTTTTAACTTCAATTGAACCCTTATATAACGTTGCCACCCAATTAAACACTTTAACACCGGAAGGTACAGCAACCATGAATGTAAGAAATGAAAAAATTACTCGGGCTGTATCACTTATTCCACTGGTAAACATATGATGTCCCCAAACCAGATAACCAACAAACGCAATAGCAAGACTTGATATTGCGATCGGTCCATAACCAAAAATATTTTTTCTTGCAAAAGTTGGAATAATTTCCGACACGATACCCATCGCGGGAAGCACCATGATATAAACAGCCGGATGAGAGTAAATCCAGAATAGATGCTGGTATAATAATGGGTCGCCGCCTAATACGGGATCGAATATACCAATTCCAAAAGACCGCTCAAGTATAATCAGTAATAATGTAATACCGATAACAGGAGTTGCGAGTATCTGTATCCATGCAGTCGAGTAAATACCCCACTCAAACAAAGGCATTTTGAACCATGTCATTCCCGGTGCTCTTAACCTGTGGATGGTGGTGATAAAATTTAAACCTGTGAGTATAGAAGAAAAACCGAGCACAAATGCAGCGAAGACAGACAAGGAAACGTTTGCAGTTGATCTTATGCTGTATGGTACATAAAAAGTCCACCCGGTATCCATCGGACCACCACCGGTGAACAGGGATATTAAAGCTAAAGCACCTCCTATCATGTAAATATACCATGAGATGAGATTTATTCTTGGAAACGCTACATCCCTGGCACCCAGTTGAAGTGGAAGCATGAAATTCCCAAACACGGCTGGTATCCCGGGTATTATGAATAAGAAAATCATTATAACCCCGTGAAGTGTAAATACAGAATTATAAGTTTTTGCAGCCATTATCGTTTCCCCGGGTGATAACATCTCAAGTTTCATTAAGACACCCAATGCTACTGCAACGAAAAAGAAAAATAACATAGCGGTAAGATACATCAGTCCTATACGTTTGTGGTCGGTAGATAAAATCCAGGACAGGATACCTTTGAATCTCCCTTTATAATCATAAAAAGATACTTCCGTGGGGCTTTCAGCCATCGTACTATTCGACATACTAATTCTTCTGTTTACTTTTCTTTGATTTCTTTTTAATAGATATAAAGGCAACAAACACTATAATAAAAAAAATTACTCCAGCACCCGTAATTCGTGTAATATTCAAAGCATAACCCCTGCCTTCGGGATCATAGCTAAAACAAAATTCCATTACTTTTGTGATGGTTGATCCAACACGACCTTCAGATGCTTCTACTAACGCCATCTTCGTATCGAAAGGTAAAAATTCCGTTCCATAAAGATACCTTGCAATTTTTCCCTCAGGTGAAATTACAATTATTGCAGCACCGTGCATGAAATCATTACCCTGCGGTATAAATCTCCAACCAACAGCGTTGGTTAATCTAACTACATTAATACTATCAGCAGTTAAAAACCTCCATGCTTCGAACGGGATTTTTTTCTTCATGCTGCTGTAATAATTTTTCTTCTTTTCGGAAGCCATTATATAACCTTCTCTATGGTCAAAACTAACTGTCATAACATTAAAATCCTGAATCGGTTCTAAATCTAACTCATCAATGACTTCTGCAAGACCGGCTAACAACGGACTGCAGATTCCCGGACATCGGTAATATACAATAGCGATTATTGTTGGCTTACCGTTTACAATATCTTTTAATTGAATAGTCTTTCCATATTCATCATAAAAAGGAATATCTAATGGAACAAACTCACCAAGCTTTTCATCTATACCAACTTCAATATTTGGTTTATCATCAGCATAAGTAAAAACCGGAGATATTAAAGCTGTAAGTATAAAACTCAATAAGAAAATACAATATTTAATGTATAAATTTCTAAACTTCATAATTTGAAAACTTTAAGATTCTAAAAAAGGGATTTAAGATAAAGATATACCGAACTCCATTCTTCCGAAGTTAAATCATTTACAGAAGCTCTAAATCCTTTTTGATTGGGTTCGGTAATCACAAACTTAACAAATGAACTTTCGCTTTCGTTCCAGTTAGGATTTGACATCAAGGATGCTAAAGACCGTTTTAAATCATAACTCATCTTTTTAAAAATTTCAGCACCTTCATCATTAGAACTATTCTCCATTTGAGAAGTTATATTATTTATCTTTTCGTTTATAGGAAAGTATTCTTGAACTAATTTTTCCATAGCTATTTTTACAGGAATTTGCGAAGGTTGAACACTGCCTGATGATAAACTGTATTTTTCATCAAGACTTTTTAATTCTTCTGTATCATCCACAGGATAATCATCACGAAATGCTCTAATGAAATGAATTAATGCAAATCTATCTTCGGAAGGCAAATTGTTATACTGTGCCATACCATTTTTAATTATACCTTCCTCAAGTGTCATATACATCTGTGACATTTTCGGTCCATTTGTCCAGCCATTTAAATCATGAAAATTTCTGGGAGGTGGTTTAAGTGTCAGCCCGGCTGGTCCATCACCCTGACCATCAGTTCCATGACATGTTGAGCACATAGTTTCGTACAACGTTTTTCCTTTTGCAATTAACTCCTCCGTTGGGGTGCTTAATTTCACAACATCTAATGGCGGGGTTATTGTTCCTTTCACAAAAGGAAGATCACCTTTCTTTTTTAATGTGTCTGTATTTAAAGTCGCAGGTACAATTTCATTTTCAGTAATATATCTAAGATTACTAACATAAACTGTTCCCAAGCCTGCTATTAAAAACAGAACAAGAATATATATAGCTCCATAAAGACTTAATATCTTTTTTAACTTCTCTGAGATACCTGAATTATTTATGCTTTCTATTTCACTCATTTGTTACAATAATACGAAACGATAAACTTTATTAGTCGATCGACAAATCAGGTTTAATATGCAAATCAAGACCACTTTCTAACTTCGGATCACCGATTGGCATCATATTGACCTTCCTCGCTCTAAAACTAAACACTACCATTATTAATCCTATTGCTGCTAATGGAAAACCAATTTCCATCCAACCGAAAACAGCTCCCGAAACACTGTAAGAGGGAATTATCAACCAGTACAAATCCAGGAAGTGTGCAAAAAGCAGCCAAATTGCCATTATCTTTAATGTTTTTAGATTTGTTTTCATTGACTTAGGAAGCAGCACAATAAATGGAATTACAAAATGTATAATGAATAAAGCTATGGATATAAACTTCCAGCTGCCGGTCCATCTCGTCAAATACCAGAAAGATTCCTCGGGCATATCCGCATACCAGATCAGTAAATATTGAGAGAAAGCTATGTATGCCCAAAAGATATTAAAGCCAAACATATAAGTTCCCATGCTGTGGAAATGTTCATCTTTAATTCTTGGATTTAGATATCCGTTTTCTTTTAACAATACTGAGACTAAAGTAATCGCTGCAAAAGATGCAACAACAGTACCCGAAAAATAATAAACTCCAAAAATCGTAGAGAACCAATGCGGTTCTAAACTCATCATATAATCTATAGCAGTAAATGTGATTGTAATAACGAAAATCGGGATGAATACAGTTGATATTTTAATATTACGAGTAGTATGTTTTACATCTCTCGTTTCATCCTGTTTTTGAGAATTCCTGATAAGAAATACGTAAAAGAGTATCCATATCGCTATGAAGGCAAACACCCTAATCAGAAAAAAACCTATGTTTAAGTACGGTTCTTTTCCCTGAAGGATTGTATCTGTTTCAACAACTTCTTTGTGTGTCCAGTGATAAAGGTCATGCAAACCAAATAATATCGGAATAACAAGTAAAAGCAACAGTGGAACAACAGAAGCCAAGAACTCACTAACTCTTCTGAAAGGCGTACTCCATACAGCACCGGCGAGATACTCTAAAGCAACAAATGACAGAGATCCCAGCCCGATACTTAAAATGAACATGTACATCAAAAGATAATTAAACATACCCCTATCTTTATCCAGTACGAACGTCAAAATAATTAATAAAGCACCCAATCCTAGAAACAGCCATCCAAGCTTAGTTACTTTATTCGACAATGCTTTACTTTGATATTCCATTTTCTATAATAACTGCTTGTTTTCTTTAAACTTTTATATATTTATTTAATATACTTTATAATCATTTTTTCTCTGGTATATCTTCATCCTTCGCATCAAGAGATCTCTGCAAGACTCTAATATAGTGTACAATTGCCCATCTGTCAACCTGTTCGATTTGCTTATCGTAAGCCGGCATGATGTTTTGACCGTTCGTTATAACGTGATATATACTTCCATCAGTCCAGTTCTTAATTTTGTCAGTATGCAGACTTGGTGGATTAGGAAACTGTCCTCTCAGCCTGCTGTCTCCCTTCCCGTAATATCCATGGCAAGGACTACAGTATGTATCGAACCGTTTTTCACCAAGCTTTAATACCTTTTCATTTACAGGAAGAGGATTCGACATCATTTTCACAAGTGAATCAGGTAAACCTTTATACTCGTAAGGTATAAATCCTCTTGCTACGGAACCTTCGACCGGCATTCTCATCGAATAACCATCTGCAAAAAAAGTGCTGGGAGTCTGGGGTAGCACTTTGGGCTGGCTCCACATGAAATTAAATGGTGGTTGATATACAACAAAATTCAGAGTGAAATATGTTACACCTGCTACGACAACTGCTATAGCAGCTAAAAATCCGACAAACTTAAAATCAATTATTGGTGTTTTTACATTCGACTCTTCAACAGCGAATCGGTTGATTAAACTTATATCTTTACTGCCAATTTCTTCGAACAACTTAATAACTTCCGATTCATTAAAATTTATATCGTTAGCAAAAACAGTAACGCCGAATCTATCCGAAGAAACACGTTTCATATATTCCGTATCAAGAAGTGGGTTGTTATTCCACGGAAGCTTATTAAATATCACGAGCATGAAAAACATAGTAAAGAGTGCACCCAGTAAAACAGTCAACTCAAAAGTTATCGGAATAGAGGGGGCAATCGAAAAGAAGGGTTTCCCGCCTACTATGCTTTTATAATCTATACCGGACATCCACCCGATCATTAGCAATGCTGTTATTGTCCCAACAGCTCCGAAGACAAAAGTTGCTCTACCCAACTTTGTTGGTTTCAACTGCATAGCTTCGTCCATTCCATGGACAGGATAGGGCGAATGAACATCAAATTTTGTATAACCGGACGCAGCAATTTTTGCAGCAGCACGTATTATTTCGTTAGGTTTCTCAAACAAAGCTGCTACAGCATAAAGCTTATCTGATCTCTTATCAATTCCAAGATTACTATTTAATTCCGATATTTTATTTCTAATCTTTTTGAACATTCAGTATACTTTACGTTTTTTTAGTTTCACGATAATGTTCAGGCTGTGCACCCGTAACTATAGCCTTTAATTCCGTCAACGAAATAGAAGGTAATAGTTTTACAAATATAAATAGTAATGTAAAGAAGAATCCAAAGCTGCCTAACAAAATACCAAGGTCATAAATAGTTGGTGTAAACATAGCCCAGCTTGACGGCAAAAAATCTCTATGCAAAGAAGTAACAATAATAACGAACCTTTCAAACCACATGCCAACATTTACAAGAATAACAATTACCATCATAATGGGGATGCTTCTTCTGATCTTTTTAAACCAGAATAATTGCGGAAATCCGACATTACAGGAGATCATAATCCAATACGCCCATGCATAGGGTCCGAATGCTCTATTTATAAAAGCAAACTGCTCGAATGAATTTCCGCTATACCAGGCGATGAAAAATTCCATGGCATAGGAATATCCAACCATAGAGCCCATCACAAGCAATATTTTATTCATATTATCGAGATGGTTTAAAGTAATGATATGTTCCATATCAAATACTTTTCTGACAATTATCAATACTGTTGCTACCATCCCAAACCCGGAGAAAACTGCTCCCGCAACAAAGTATGGAGGAAATATAGTTGTGTGCCAGCCCGGCAAAATTGAGACTGCAAAATCAAAACTAACAATAGTATGTACAGATAGTACAAGCGGTGTAGATAATCCTGCAAGTATCAAATATGCTCTTTCGTAATGCAGCCAGTGCCTGTTCGAGTTTCTCCAACCGAAACTAAGGGCAGTATAGAAAAACTTTTTAATCCCGCTTTTTGTTCTCGACCGCAGATTAGCAATATCGGGTATTAACCCTAATCCCCAAAATGAAAATGAAACGATAAAATAAGTTGAGACAGCAAATACATCCCAGAGCAATGGGGAATTAAAGTTAACCCATATAGCATGTTGATTCGGATAAGGAAACAGGTAACCGGCAAGCCATGGACGTCCGACGTGTATTAATGGAAATATACCCGCTGTCATAACTGCAAAAATAGTCATAGCTTCGGCAAATCTCGCAATACCCGTTCTCCATTTCTGCCTGAATAAATAAAGTATTGCAGAAATCAATGTTCCAGCATGTCCAATACCGATCCAGAAAACAAAATTAATAATTCCAAACCCCCAACCCACAGGATTATTATTCCCCCACATACCTATACCATAATAAAAAGTTAACCCCAAACAAATAGCTCCAATCAAAAGTGCAGTCGAACTGATACCTATTGCCATAAACCATTTCTTTGATGGCTTTGTCTCTGTGGGTTTAAATACAACATCATCGAGTTCGGGGAAAGAAGAACGTTCGGGAACTAATGGTAATTCTTTCGTATATGTCGTATCAAAACTCAATGTTTACCCTCTACATTTTCTTCGTTTGTATTTCTCAATTTTGCTATAAATGTGATATTTGGTTTTATCTTTAACTCTTCTAAAAGGTAATATGATAAATTATGATTCCTGTAATCCTGCAATACTGATTCCTTATTATTCATATCTCCAAAAACTATAGCATCTGCACCGCATGCTTCCTGACAGGCGGTTAAAACATCGGAACCTTTTAATTCTTTCTGTTCTTGTGTTGCTAACTGCCTTGCGTTCATAATTCTTTGTACGCAAAAAGTGCATTTCTCCATAACTCCTCTTGACCTTACTGTAACCTCCGGGTTATTTAACAAACTGAATGATTCACTCAGATAGAATGAGTCTTTAAAATCATCCCTGTAATGGAAAAAATTAAATCTTCTTACTTTATAAGGACAGTTATTACTACAATACCTTGTCCCCACACACCTGTTATACGTCATCCCGTTTAACCCGTCAGTAGTGTGACTAGTAGCTTTCACGGGACAAACATTTTCGCATGGCGCAAAATCACACTGCTGACAGAGTATAGGTTGAAAACTCGCTTTAGGTTCTTGCGGAGTTCCCGAATAATACCTGTCAATTCTTATCCAGTGCATCTCGCGGGAGCGCTTTACCTGTTCTTTCCCGACCACAGGAATATTGTTTTCAACATTGCAGGCAGCAACACAATCCTCACAACCAATACATTTATTCAAATCAATTGCCATTGCCCATTTAACACCTGTGTATTCATGCTCTTTATTAACGCTTGGGAAATTTCCCATTTTATTTTCTTCTTCATCCTGTTTCTTAATGAACTTCGGATTCTTTTTATACTGCTTGTAAGTACCTTCCTGTATAATATGTCTTTTGAATTGTATATCTTTAAATTTCTTATCATCAACTGGATAATGTTCCTGGGTAGAAATTAATTCATAACTCCCTGAAGCTTTTAAGACTTTTCCATCATTATAAATCCATTCTGTTAGTTTAGCATTCTTTGATATTAAATCGATTGCATTGAATCCTACTTCACTTCCAATAACTCCCGCTTTGGTTCTTCCATATCCCAATGCTATTGAGACGACATTATCTGCTACTCCAGGTTGAATAAAAGCTGGAAGTGTAAGCGACTTTCCACTTGTTGCAATTTCAATATTATCATTCCCTCCTAATCCAAGACTCTTAGCAGTGTTAGGAGAAACAGCAGCATAATTATCCCATACTATTTTTGATATTGGATGAGGTAACTCCTGAAGCCAACCATTGTTTGCATATCTTCCATCACCTATAAAATTGCTTTCTTTCAATAAAACCACAAAACCACTGCTCGGTTTGTTTATATTATTTGATACGAAAGAATCAACCTGGAATTGAACTTTCTCAGAAGGATTATCTTTAAGTATTACAACACCATCATGAAGTGAACCTAACCAAAAATTCCTGAAACTTGTACTCAGGTTCAATGAGGGAAATACGCTTGTTTTCCAATTACTTTTTAGATATAAATGGTAAATATTATCGTTGTAAGAATTATTATTTTCACTCAACCAGTTTAGAAGTATTGCCTCTTTCTGCCTCGTATTATAAAGAGGTGCAATAACCGGTTGTTGAAGGCTATAGAATCCCGAGCGTGTTTGATGGTCTCCCCAGGATTCGAAGTTATGATTTATAGGAAGTACATAATTACAAACATCCGAAGTTTCATTCAAAGATTCTGTCATTGAAATAACTAAACCAACCTGCTTTAAAGTTTCAGAATATTTATAATCTTTCGAAAAATGATATCTCGGATTGGTGTCATAATGTATCACCATTCCAACATTACCGGATTGCATTCTCGATATTAGCTCATCAATCTCACTCTTAGAGCTTAAAGGAAGAACTTCAGTATGATATTCCGTCGAATACAATTTCGTATTTCCTAAAACTTCATTGAGAAAATTAACAGCTATATGAGTTGATTCGGGCATTTGCAAGCCCGCTAATACAATTGACTGTCCTTGATTATTAGACAGGTCTTCTAATAAATGTCTAACAGCTTCTTCAGTGAGGTTATGTGTTTTAATAAAGTCAGCTAATGAATAAGGTCGCAGTTTGTTTTGAATTGTTGAATCGTCTGCATAGTTAGATATTCTTCTCTTAATAATAAATTCGTTGAGTAAACACATTACAAACTCACCTATTGCATCCGGCCTGAATCTAATACGGTAATCAGCATTCAAACCAGTTAGACTCACTGCCCCTTCTATGGCATACAACCGGTTGAATTTTTCTTTTCCAACGACTTCCCTGCCTTGTGAATATAATCTCACCTGCTCTATCTTATTACCATCAGTTCCAAGAAAATCAGATTCCAAAGCAAGAACAACCTTCGCATCATTCAATTTAACGGCTGGTACATTATCACTTCTATAAGATTTCTTCCATGCGTTTTTCTTTTGCAAATCGTTAACCAACTCATAAGAATATATCTTTGTTGTCGGGTACTTTGATTGAAATTCTTCGAATAATTTTCTTTGAGTAGGTGAAGTAATTGTGTGAGTTAATATGGCTATTTCTTTACCCGATTCAGAAATCTTCTTGAGTTCTTCCGCAACTTTCTCATCAACGTTTTGCCAGCTTACAGAATTGAAATTGCCGTTCCCAAGATTAAATTGTGGCTCTTTTAATCTTTCAGGATCGTATAAGTTAAGAATGCTCGCTTGCCCTGTTGCACATATCTTCCCTTTACTAACTGGATGGTCAGGATTACCATCTATTTTTATAGGACGACCTTCCCTTGTTTTTATTAAAATACCGCATGTATTGTTACAGCTTGTACATGTAGATGCGTAATAATTAGGATTGCCAAGTGTTATTTCTTCGGGTTTATTATTGTAGGGAACAATTTCACCCTTATCTCTGAAATTCTGACATCCTGCTGCGGCGAATGCTGCAGAGGCACTTAATAACGCAAGAAATTTTCTCCTCGATAAACCCGAAGCTTTCGAATCTTGTTCTCCATCTTGCTCATTTTCTAAGAATTCTTCTGATTTAGCTTTTTCAAATTCAGGATCATTATATAATTCACGGAAACCCCTCCAGTAATTTACATCTGGACTTTCATTTTTTTCAGTGTTATCTATTTTATCCGGCAATATTTCAAATGACTTTCCCTTATCCATCGTTACCTCGTTTGCTTCTTTTTACAGCATACGGATTTTGCTTAATCTTTAAATCAGTATTCGGCTGGATTTCCTTTTTGAATTTTGATTGAAGTTTTTTAAAAGGAATTTGTGAGATGGTATAAATACCTAATGCGGAAGCACCCAAATAGTAAAAAAAGTTTTTCCTCTTTAATCTTTTTGTTTTTAAACCTCTAAAATAATTCATCTAATAAATACTAATACTTATTCTTGTTGTTATCTATGACAGGCAGAACAATACTCCGGTCCATTCTTAATACCAGTCGTTAATTTTTCGAAATCTTTAATATTTTTTTCTGGGTTTCGATGACAATCCAAACAGGATCTCATTGTAAATGAATTTACCTGACCTACAACTTCCATTTTTGCAATGTCGCCGTGACAATTAATACAATCGATGCCTTTATTTACATGAGCACTGTGATTAAAATATACAAACTCCGGTACTTTATGGACTCTCTTCCATTGTATCGGTTTATTTTCTTCGTAATATTTTGTAAGTTTTTGAATTTCGGGTTTATCTTTCCTTGCAATTGTATGACAATTCATGCATACACCAGGAGACGGTATATTTGCGACTCTTGAATTTTCAACACCGGAGTGGCAATACTTGCAATCAATCTGCAATTCACCTGCGTGAAGCTTGTGAGAATATTTAATCGGCTGCTCCGGCTGATAGCCTATGCCATTCCGCTCTGCATAAGAAACATAGTAAGTTATTGCAAAAACAGATAAGATAACAAATATTATTACAGGTAAGCGTACTTTAAGGTTGTAATCAAGTAAAAATTTATTCATAGATAAATGTATCAGCTAAACTAAAAAAATATTTTCAAATATACAATTTCAAAATATATAGAAATCCAACATTTATAATTATAAAATAATAAGAAGAAATACTCAATCATAAAACAAAACTTAAATCTTCTTTGATAAATTAATTCATTCAATCAAAACAGCATTAAATCCAGTTTCATCTATTGTTTTTATTATAATGTCGGGAGTAATATTTCTTCCAGAAACAGTTAGTATTTTATCTGGTGAATTTGTATCAACGTTCCAGTTTTCAATATACTCCTTTTCTTCGAGAAAAGGTGTTACTATAGATATACAATCATCACAATTTATATTTGTTTTGAATTTAAACGTTATCATTTTTAAACAAAAATTAATTATTTTATCAATCTATAGGAATTTTCTCGATGTGTTTTACAACCTTTCCGCAGTTCTTAAAGCTATCACCAAAAGGATTTACTATTTCTTTGGTATCCGATAACCAATAACCACCATTTCCATCCAAAGCCGTCGAACAAACAAATAAATATACATCCTTGTCAAACAATCCATATCTCTTAACAACATTGAACATTAATTTTGAAAACTCCGATAAACTTTCTCTTTGTGTTCCTAAATCCGGAACAGTTTCAATATGAGTAGATAATGAGTTTAACTTCTCACTATAATCCCTCCAATCTGTCAACGCTCTTTTACCAACTAAATATTTATCATCGAACAGTTTCAAATATTTTTTGAACATCGTTGCAGTGCCCTGAGTTTGTTCCGGTTTTGAATAGGAAAGTGCATAAATAATACTCACGTATGAATCAAACAGATCGTTCAAACCACTACGAATACTATCAGGAGCGGGTTCATATTTTTGATCATCTAATGTGATTTCCTCAAGCTCAAAATTTTCGTTTGTAGTTTCGGATTTGACTGTATCTGATTTATCATTTGTTTCAGTATTTTTTATATCGTTCTTGTTTGAATCACTTTTACATGAACTTAAAACAAAAGCCAGGATCAAGAGTAAGATTGGTGTAATAAGATTCGGATTTTTCATTTTCCCTTTCTGAAATTAATTGTAAAATAAAATTATGATTTAAACTGTAAATATATCCTTAAGATAATCTACAGTATAAAGATAGAAAATCCTCAAAGAATTTTCAATTTCATATAAGGTAACACACACTATGTTTTCATAGTTTTAAGATTTAAAGTTTACTAAATGTTTGTTTAAAGTTTTATTAATTAAATTCTGTTCTTTGATTTATCAACGATTCGCTGTAGAAAAATTTTCGCAAGTTATTATAGCTTCACTCGCTTTAATCTCAGTGAGTTAGTTATAACAGAAACCGAACTAAAACTCATTGCAGCAGCCGCTATTATTGGACTTAACAGCATACCAAAAACAGGATAAAGTACTCCTGCGGCAATCGGTACACCAAGAGAGTTATAAATAAAAGCGAAAAACAAGTTTTGCTTAATGTTCTTCATAGTAGCACGGCTTATCTTCCTTGCCCTAATAATTCCTCTCAAGTCTCCTTTAACAAGAGTTACACCTGCACTTTCCATTGCAATATCAGTTCCCGTTCCCATCGCAATACCGACCTGTGCCTGTGCAAGTGCGGGAGCATCATTGATTCCATCCCCTGCCATCGCAACAATTCGGCTTTCGCTCTGCAGCTCTTTTACAACATCCGTTTTTTGATCGGGTAAAACTTCCGCTATAACTTTATCGATTCCAAGTTCGGACGCAACAGCCTCTGCGGTAATTTTGTTATCACCTGTCAACATAACGACCTTAATTCCTTCATCGTGGAGTTTCTGTATAGCTTCACGTGTATTTTCTTTAATGGGATCAGCCACTACTACGATTCCAGCCAGCTTACTGTTCACCGCTGCAAACATTACTGTCTTCCCTTCTGAGCGTAATTCCCGAGCTTTTGCATCAAGCTGGTTTATATCAACTTTCAGGTCTTTCATCAGTGCAAGGTTTCCTAATGCAACAGGTACTCCATTAACTTTTCCCGTGATTCCTTTTCCAGTTACAGAATCAAAACTCTCTGCATTAGAAAGTTTTATGTTTTGCTCTTCGGCTCCCTGGACAATAGCAGAGGCAAGCGGGTGCTCACTTCCACGTTCAAGCGACGCTGCAATACTTAGCATTTCGTTTTTCTCAAACCCATCAGCTGCAATAACCGATACGAGCTTTGGCTTACCCATTGTAAGTGTACCCGTCTTGTCCACAACCAGTGTGTCAACCTTTCTCATAATTTCTATCGCCTCAGCATTTTTAAACAATACACCATAATTAGCCCCGCTGCCGGTTGACACCATAATCGACATTGGTGTTGCAAGACCGAGAGCACACGGGCAGGCAATTATTAAAACAGCAACAGCATTAATTAAAGCATGTGTCATACGAGGCTCGGGTCCGAGTAATGCCCATACGATGAATGTTATAACCGATATAGCAATAACAATAGGGACAAAATAACCGGCAACGATGTCGGTGAGTTTCTGTATAGGAGCACGGCTCCTTTGTGCTTCGCTCACCATAGCTACAATACGCGATAGCATAGTTTCAGAACCAACTTTTTCCGCTCTCATAATAAGTGAGCCTGTACCGTTTATCGTTGCCCCGATAACTGTATCACCGGATTCTTTCGTAACAGGAATAGGTTCACCCGTCACCATAGATTCATCAACAGAACTTATTCCTTCCTGGACTACACCATCAACAGGGATTTTTTCTCCCGGGCGAACACGTAATTTATTACCTACCTGAACTTCATTTATTGGTATATCTTCTTCCCTACCGTTTTCCAAAATTAGCCTCGCACTTTTCGCAGCTAATCCCAAAAGTTTCTTAATTGCAGTTCCTGTTTGACTCCTTGCACGTAATTCGATTACCTGGCCTAAAAGAATCAGAGTAACAATCACTGCAGCAGCCTCAAAATAAACTCCTACTTCCCCAGCTTCGCCGCGAAATGAATCAGGAAATACTCCAGGAAGTAGAGCTGCTATTATACTGTAAATATAAGCAACACTAACACCGAGTCCTATAAGTGTAAACATATTAAGACTCATGTTGCGAACGGATTGATAAGCACGTACATAGAAGGGCCAGGCAGCCCAAATACAAACAGGCGTAGCAAGAGCCATTTCTATAATAACTCGCCATCTTGGGGTAATAATCTGTGAAATTGATTCCTTTAGAATCATATCTCCCATAACTAACAAGAGCAAAGGAACGGTAAATACGGAAGCTAATATGAACCGGCGTTTCATGTAATCATATTCAGGATTTTCTTCTTCTTGCTCACCGGTAACCGCGCTGGGTTCTAATGCCATTCCACATTTTGGACAGGAACCCGGTTTTAACTGTCTGACCTCGGGATGCATCGGACATGTATATTCCATCTCACCAGATAGCGTTTTTATAATTTTATCTTTTGATTTTTCTTCCTGAACATCTTTAACTGCATCAGTCTCGAGGTACTTGCCAGGATTTTCCTTAAATTCGTGTAAGCAGTGTTCACTGCAAAAGAAAAACTCACTCCCTGAATGTTCATGCCGATATTTTGAGCTTTCCGAAACTTTCATACCACATACCGGGTCGAAAATTTCCAAGCTATTCTTTTTATCTGTATTAGATTTATTTTTCATGATTTATAATTTTCATTAAATTTTAAACTTTTATATAGGTTATTCAACAAAATTTAGTTACCTGAAAAAGTTAAACATACCGATGATTAATGCACTACGAATTTTGCCATATCGGATTTCTTTAATTTTCCTCTTTTCCTTAAATACTCTTTTATCATCACGAACAGAATAGGTATTACTATAAGCACAAAAATTGCAGACGAAATAACACCACCCAAAAGCGGGATAGCAAGCGGTTTCGCAAGATCAGCACCCGTACCCGTCGCCCACATGATTGGTATTAATCCAAATGCTGTTGTTGCCACTGTCATCAGTTTTGGTCTCAAACGCAGGATTGCTCCGTCTTCGGCTGCTTGAATCAAATCTTCTTTTGTCAAATTACCATCTTTTTCTATTAATTTCTTATCCACTGCTTCATGAAGATATATCACCATAACAACACCAGTCTCAACTGCTATTCCATACAAAGCTATAAATCCAACCCAGATAGCAACAGAAAAATTTATTCCCAATATTGACAAAAGATAAATCCCTCCAACAAGTGCAAACGGTACTGAGAGCATCACAAGTAAGGCTTCAACAAAATTCTTAAAAGTGAAATATAACATTATAAATATCACAACCATAACAATAGGAATAATTATGGTCAGTCTTTTTTTGGCACGGATCTGGTTTTCCCACTGCCCGCTCCATGTGTAAAAATAACCTGCGGGTATCATAGGTGCTATTTCTTTATCTAAAACTTCTCTGGCTTCTTCAACAAAACCACCCATGTCCCTGCCTCTAACGTTCAAAAAAACAATCGACCTCAGCAATCCATTTTCTGATGATATCATCGGTGGTCCGGGATTTATTTTTATGTCTGCAACTTCTCCTAATGGGATTTGCATTCCGGAACTACCGTCTTGAAACGAAAAAATATTACCCGTCATACTTCCCATATTCACCGGCATACCTGAAGAAGAAGCCTTAACATAAACTTTCTTTAATGCTTCTATATCAAATCTATAATCTTTTAAGTATCTCACTCTTATAGGAAATCTTCTTCGTCCATCAATTTTGGTCGTAATATTTTCACCGCCGATAGCAACTTCAATTAAATCGTTAATATCCTCAACTTTTAGACCATACCTGGCAATTGCATCTCTTTTTATATCTATGTCGATGTATGTTCCACCTTGAATTCTTTCAGCAAAGACATCAGCAGCTCCTGGTATTTTCTTAACCACATTTTCAGCAAATATTGCCAGCCTTTCCAGTGTATCCAAATTATCTCCAAAAAATTTAATGCCAAGGTCAGTTCTCACACCTGTAGCGAGCATATTAATCCTGTTAATGATCGGTTGCGTCCATCCATTACTTACTCCCGGTATTTTCATCTTCGAATTCAATTCTGAAACAATATCCTGTTTTGTAATTCCTTCCCGCCATTCGGATTTATCTTTTAGAATTATTATTGTTTCGATCATGCTTACAGGAGCGGGATCTGTTGGCGTATCTGCCCGCCCAACTTTGCCAAGAACTTGCTCGACTTCTGGTAAACTCTTTATTATCTTATCCTGTACTTGCATTATGCGTTTGGCTTCTGTAATTGAAACATTCGGAAATGTTGTCGGCATGAACAAAAGGCTTCCTTCGTCCAAAGGCGGCATAAACTCACTACCAGTGTTCATTATCAAGGGTATCGTAATCAATAAAGCGGCTACATTAATTGTTATAGTTGTCTTTTTAAACCTCAGTGCAAGTTTTAAAACAGGCTTATATAATTTTTCAAAGAATTTCGTTATGGGATTATTTTCCTCTTTCCTGAATTTACCTCGCATGAGAAATATCATGAGAACGGGTACAAGAGTGATAGTTATTAAAGCTGAGCCCGCAATGGCAAACGTTTTTGTGAATGCTAGCGGGTGGAAAAGTTTTCCCTCCTGACCTTGAAGCATAAATACAGGTAGAAAAGATACAACGATTATCGCTTGTGAAAAGAATATTGCTCTTCCGACTTGTTTTGCAGACCTCGAAGCAATTTCTTTTATACTGAAAGATTTACCACTTTGTTGAGCAGTTGAAAAATTCCTGTAAGCGTTTTCTACCATCACAATTGCAGCATCTACAAGAACACCAATAGAAATTATCAAACCTCCAAGACTCATTATGTTAGATGAAATTCCGAATTGTTTCATCAAAATAAAAGAGATCAAGATAGCTACGGGAATTTGTAAAAGAACTTTTACAGCACTCTTGAAATGAAACAGAAATACAAGTATAACTAAGCCTACAATAATTGATTCCTGAATTATAGCATGCTCTAATGTGTTAATTGATTTGGAAATTAAGTCGCTTCTATCGTACGATGTTTTTACTGTTATTCCATCCGGTAATCCTTTTTCAAGTTCACTTAGTTTTTCTTTAACCCTGTCTATAACATGTTGGGCATTTTCTCCATACCTCATAACAACAATTCCACCAACAACCTCTCCTTCACCGTTGTAATCCATCAATCCTCGTCTAATATCAGCACCAATCTGAACAGTTCCAATATCTCTTATCCTGACAGGAGTTCCGCTGCTGGACGACTTTAAAGTTATACTCTCAATATCCTCTACAGTATTAATGTATCCTAAACCTCTAACAAAATATTCCATATCAGAAGATTCAATATTTCGTCCGCCGACATCCCTGTTACTTCTTTGAACTGTTTTTTTAACATCCGAAATAGACAAACCGTATGCGTTCATCCTGTTTGGGTCTAAATCTATCTGGTACTGTTTAATAAATCCACCGACGGAGGCAATTTCTGCAACTCCCTCAACCGACTGCAACCCAAGCTTTAAATAAAAATCCTGAATTGCCCTTAATTCTCCAAGATCATATTTTTCACTATACAAATGATACCAGAAAACGTGCCCCACGCCCGTACCGTCCGGACCGAGAACGGGTATTACTCCTTCGGGCAATGTCCCTTGAATCTGGTTAAGTTTTTCGAGAACCCTGCTTCGAGCCCAATATATATCCACATCATCCTCAAATATAACATAAATAAAACTCATCCCGAACATTGATTGACTTCTTACATCTTTAACTTTAGGAATTCCCTGGAGATTAGTAGTAAGTGGATATGTCACCTGATCTTCTATTACCTGCGGACTTCTTCCTTTCCATCCTGTCCATACTATAACCTGATTATCTGAAAGGTCGGGTATTGCATCAACGGGGGTGTTCATCATAGAATAAATTCCATAGAGAATAATTCCGAGAAATAAAAGAAGTATTATAAACCTGTTATTTATAGAAAAGTCTATTATTTTTTCAATCATTTTTTTTGATCAATTTATTTCAAAAATTTTGTTTGTGAAAAAAGAACGTTTCCTAATGTTTATGCTCCATATCTTTAAAAACGTCCTGGTCTTTATTAATCTTTGGCTCTTTATCGTTACCTTTATGCGTATCATGAACATGTTGAGTAGAGCCGCCCTTCCTGATCTGACTTTCACTGTCAATCAAGAAACCCGCGCTTGTAACAATTTCATCACCGATTTCTAATCCTGTTGTTATCAAATAATTTCCTTCTCTCTCGCCCCCAATTGTTACACTTCGGGGCTGGAAGACATTTTCGGATTTACGTATATAAACCAGGTCATCTTTCCCTGTTCTCAACACAGAATTCCTCGGGACAACAATATAATTCGATGTATGGTCAGTTTTGATAATAGCCTTCACATACATTTCTGGTTTCATAATCAATCCTGGATTTGACGAAGTTATTCTGACTTCAACTGTTCTTGTATCAGGATTTATGAAAGGATTTATATAATCAATCCTTCCGATTATTTCCCGATCACCATAACCGCTCAATTTAATAGTAACGCTTTGTCCTATACTTACGTCTTTCATCTCGTATTCATAAACATTTGCGATTATCCAAACAGAACCGAGATTAACAACCTCAAATAATGATGCGCCTTCTTTTACCCAGCTTCCTTCGTTAATAAACTTTTTAGTAACAACACCAGAATATTCCGCATAATAAGTAAGAGAGTTTCTTATTTTTCTTGTTTCCTCGAGGTGTTCAATCTGTCCATCAGTTATAAACCACAGTTTTAATCTTTCACGTGTCGCATCAAGAATGGATTCAGCACTTTCATATACTCGGGAGTAATTAGTGTACTTCAAATTCTTTAAATTGTCATAAGCAATCAAATATTCTTTCTGTGTTGCAACGAGTTCAGGGGAATATATCTCAAAAGCTCTTTGACCTTTTCTAACAAATTGCCCTTCATACCTTATATATTCCTTCATTATTTTTCCCCCAACAGGTGACGATATTTGTCCATAAGCATCATCCCTGACTTTTACGACTCCGTTAGCTTCGAGTGTGAAATCGAACGGCATATAATTTACATTCATAGTCTGTACATTTGCAAGTACCTGTTCCGAGGGCGATAATAGGATCTCTCCCATTTCTAAATTTACTTCGACATTATCATCTATCGTTTCACTGCCCGCTTTCAATACAAGCTCCATACTACAGATAGGGCAAACTCCAGGATGATCCTGTTGTATTTGCGGATGCATTGGACAGACATATAGTTCATCTTTATTATTATCTTCTGTAGTAGTAGATGGTTTATAGATATATTCATATCCTACGTATGACAAACCAACAATTACAATAATTGATGTTAATATGATTATTACTTTCTTTTTCATAATTATTTTATGATTAATTTAATGTAAAAATTTGATTACCGATAATGAATTCAAGCTCACTCAACTGCTTAAGATACATAGTCTCCATTTCAACAAGCATAAGGTTAGCATCCCTTAAATCTCTATACGAGTCCAGCAAGTTTAAAAAGTCCTCCGAAGCTGATTCGTAAGATGCAAAGTTAGACAAAAATGTCTGATCGGTCTGAGGTATTAAGACTTCCTCAAGATATTTTATCTTCTCACGAGTATAGCTAATCTTGACTATATAATTCTGAATATCTTTTGTCAAATACTGTTCGGTAGTTTCATACACAGCATTATATTTCTTATCAAGGATCATCTTCTCTTCGAGTTTTGATTTAATCCTCTTATTATTCCATGGCATAAAGGAAAGGTCAATACCAAAACCAAACATTAAAAAATTTCCAGCCGTCTCGGAAACGTGTCTGTAACCTGTTTTCAGAATAAGGTCGGGGGTTTTTTCATACTCGGCTAAATTTTTCTCAATCCTGTTTATCTCAATCTTAACATCAATTAATCTATACACTGGATTATAACGCTTCATTTGGCTTATCAAATCAGTGGAATCTAGCTGAGGTGGTTGTATATGTCTGAGAAGATCAACGTTCCTCGTTTTAAAATTTTCTGGTAGACTATAATTCGAAAGAAGGCTTAGGTTGTTAATAAATATCTTTTTATTTTCTTCGAGTTTAATTAGTTCAAGTACAAGCTTTTGCAGTTCATTATTACTTTTGAGAATCTGGTATTGCTTTCCCTTTCCAACTGCATAATTAATCTCCTGAGTTTTTATTATGTTTGATAGTATAGACTGAAACTCATCATTAAACTCTATCATCCTCTCATTTAAATAAAGATTAAAATAGTTTTCCTTGACCTGTTTAATTAGTTCTATCTGAACCTGTGACTTAGTAATATCCTGTTCTATTGCTTTTACATCGCCTATTAATCCGCTTTCTTCGAGTTTACCGGGAAGTTTAAGCTTTTGAGCAAACATTGAAGTATATCTCGGTGAACTATTAAAATTCGTCGGTATCATATCGACGGTAAAATCAAATACAGGAGAAGGCTGTTTATTTACCTGTCCTGTTTTTGTTGACTCTGCAATCTTCTGGAACTCTATAGGATCCAATCTTGAATTATAATCCAGTGCTGATTCAATCAGATCGTTAAGACCTTTATTTGAATTCGTTGAATCTGAATAATTCTGAGCAAAAACTATATTTGTTGTAAATATTATTATAAAAATTAAAAACTTCATTTTTTTAAATTAGATTTAAAATTAAAAATCTTTAAAAAAGATTTTCGTGCTCTAAATATCGAATATAATAGAATGAAGTTTTAAATCAAGAGCGAAGAATATAAGATGGGAATTTCTTTTATGTAAAAATGATTGTCAGAAGTCGAATGAAGATAATGAACTGTCTTATTTTCTAATTTTAGTATTACCGGGAAGTAATTAATAAAAGAAATGTTATTTAAATTGGTATTCTCTAAATTTTTAAAGTCAGAAGTATTTGAGTAATCCTTAACGAAAAACTCACAGCAAACGTCAGGCTCGGCTGAAATCCTGATGTCAGAAGTACTTTTTTCAAAATTAGCAATATCATGTTTGCAAGTACATTCATTTTCATCTTTCGGCATTTCACAAAACGACATTGTTAGAGAGTAACTAACATTCGCTAAAAGAATCAAAAAAATCGAAATAAAGTATATGTGATTTTTAAAAGACTTTTTCAAAATTCAGTCATACAAATAAAATTAAACAAAAACATTTTCAAGTTATTTTCTTACTTTCTTTTATTATTTTTTATCTTCAGGTTTTTTACAGCAGTCCAAAAGATTATTGTAAGCTTCTTTATTTTCTGGTTTGTCGTTTGCCTGGTATCCGGCAGCAGTAATCGCATCTTCAATTTTGCTGAGTTTAGTTTTCGAATTATCAAACTTAACTTTAGCAATTTTATCATTCACAACGACGTTTACATAGTTAACACCTTCTACTTTGTTTACGGCTTTTTCTATAGTTGCTTTGCACGTGTTACATTGCATGGTAGGTAAATTTATTTCTACGTACTCACCTTCAATAGCAGTTACATCCACTTTTTCATCGTCTTTTGAGGATGTTTTTTTATCATTCTTACTGCAACCAGCTAATATTAGTCCAAAAAACAGGACCAATGAGAATAAACTAATTAATTTTTGATTTTTCATTTTCTTTATTAATTTTTGAATTTATAAAATACAGGGGTAAGCTATCTTACCCCTGTTCTTAAAACAATTAATCATCGGAATCTTTATAACCATCTTTATACTTCTCAGGATTTGAATTAAATTTAGATTCACATCCTTCACAGCAAAAATAATATTTAACACCATCGTACTCAGTATATACATTCTGCTTTGCCGCACCACCCTTTACGGGGCATTTTAGTTTTCCATCAATGTAACTCATTGGCTCACTCTTAAATTCATCAACACAATCTTGACAGCAAAATTCATAATCTTTACCAAGGTAACTGAACGTTACACCTGTACCTTGTTCGAATTCTTTATTTGATACCGGACAGGTAAGAACTGCTACATCCTGATTCTGATTGTCTTCTGTTGAATCACTGACAATTCCCGATAAATTCCCCGAACCGGATTTTTCATGACTGCATGATGTTTTATTTTCCTTTGAACAAGTTTTGGGATCATCATCTCCAAAACCATAGGAATTTGAATTTAGAAATGCTACTACGAGCAAAGATAAAGCTAAGATTAATAGATTTTTCATGTTGAATAATTTTAATTATAAAAAATAATTGTTAGAAAATCAGAAACATTACATTGTATAAGAAATAATGCTTCGTTTAAAAACTAATACTCTTACGGTTTAGTTATGTTTAACAGAAATTCTAAATAAGAAAGTTCCCGTTTGTGATATGAATTTTAGGATCTATTTTTATATTCAAATTATCACCTGTAAAAAAGGATGTCCCAATGTAGTGATAATTAAAATAATTTATAGTAAAAGTGGAGAAAGAAAAAAACTCTAATGTTGGTTTTGGAATAATTGCCGAATCTTTATCAGTGTTGAGATTACTAACAACATTCAACTCACATTTACAATTCTTTGTTAATTCAACTTTATTGATTGGAAGGTTTAAGTTATTTGTTTCTTCATCATTAGAGCAGCAGCAACATGATTTCGAATTAACATTTTCACATGCAAATAATGAATAACTAAGAGATGTTACATTCATCAAGAATAAAAAAGCCAAGAATGCAGATATTAACCTGAAATTATATTTTGAACTGGTAATCACCTAAAATAAATTCTTTGTTTTTTAAGTTTCCGTAGTGGACAGAGCCAGAATCGAACTGGCGACACACGGCTTTTCAGGCCGTTGCTCTACCGACTGAGCTATCTGTCCGTTGGATGAGTAATTTACGAAAATAGTTTTCATATTTCAACATAAAATATTTATACTGGATTACATGTTTTTAAAGAATGAATTAATAGGGGAAGCCATAAATAACACAATCGAATACTACAGATTAAATAATCATACTTCTAATATTCTGAATTATGAATCTGCTCTTTGTAAACTTTTATATGTTTTATCCAATAAGTTTATTTTGAATAGCGTAATATGTGAGTTCCGAATTAGATTTCATTTTCATCTTTTCAAGTATACGTGTTCTGTAAGTGCTGATAGTTTTAACACTGAGGAATAATTCTTCAGAAATTTCCTTAACGGACTTACCAGAAGCTATCAAACATAAAACTTGAAATTCCCTATCAGATAGATTTTCGTGGGGGATTATTCTTCCTTTCCCTCTTTCCTCGAGGTCGAAAGCTAAAACCTCTGCAAGAGAGGCGCTGACATATTTCCCCCCTCCATATATTTTTCTTATTGCAATTACTAACTCTTCAGGAGCACTTTCTTTAGTTAAATAACCAGATGCACCGGACCTGAGAGCCCTAACTGCAAACTGTTCTTCAGGATGCATGCTTAAAATGAGAATAGGAAGGTCCGAGCAGATTCTTTTTACATCTGTTAAAACTTCAAGACCACTCTTTCCAGGCATGGTTATATCTAAGACAAGTACGTCATATTTTTCCTTGCTTATCTTTTCAATCACTTCTTGAGAATTACAAGCTTCGCCCGCAACATGCATGTCATTCTCATCAGATAAAATCTGTTTTATTCCACTCCTGACAACAGAATGATCATCAGCAATTAAAACCTTGATCATAATTTTATTTATTATTGTTTTTAATAAAAGTGACTTAATTAATATTAAAACACATTAATATTTTACTTATGTTCGGATGTAATAAATGAGAAATTACCCTATACTAAAATTCTCAATAATAAAATTTATTACCTAAAACTTAAATAAGAATATATCTCACAAGCCAGTTACAAAAAATGTATGAATTTTAATGATAAATAATAACTCTATAAAATTTCTCTTAATAATCTTTTACTTTAATTTTTAGATACTTATCTACAATCTTATAAAAATCATCTTTATCAAATGGTTTTGGAAGATAATCGTCCATACCCGACTCGATACATCTTTCTCTATCACCTTTCATTGCATATGCTGTCATACCAATTATAGAGATATGACCGCCTGTGTCTTTTTCAATTTGTCTTAATTTTTTAGTCGCTGCATAACCATCCATACCAAACAACTGTATATCCATAATTATCAAATCAAAATCGTTTTTTTCTAATAACGGAAATATTTTATTACCATCATCAACAGTCGATACTTTATACCCTTTCTTAGTTAATAAATCATTAAATAATTTTTGATTAATAAAATCGTCTTCGACTACTAATATATTATACACTTCATCAGATACCAATCTTTTGTTCTCTTTTAAAGTGTTAATTTCTGTTTCCTCATCTATCTCGAAGGTTAACTTACATGAAAATGTACTTCCTTGCCCCACTTTAGTTGTAACCTCTATTTTACCACCGATCATATCCAATAGTCGTTTCACTATAGATAATCCCAAACCTGCACCTTTGTATATTTTAGAAGGAGAACTATCAAGTTGTGTAAAACTTTCAAATAAATGATTTACTTTATCCTCAGGTATACCAATCCCGGTATCAGAAACAGACAGATCGACAAAAACCTTGTTGTTTATTCGATTGTCCTCTTTAAGCTGAACAGTTACTCTGCCTTT
Organism: uncultured Ignavibacteriaceae bacterium; assembly: GCA_964472195.1. Taxonomy (GTDB): domain Bacteria; phylum Bacteroidota; class Ignavibacteria; order Tepidaquicellales; family Tepidaquicellaceae; genus BS750m-G4. The sequence goes on from CAYYJH010000022.1 coordinate 28,844, forward strand.
TTCTGTAAATTTAATTGCGTTTAATATAAGATGCATGAGTATCTGATTTATCCTATGAGGATCACCTTTTACGTTATAAAGAAAATCGTTTTTGTAACTTACTTCCAATAACAGTTTTTTCTTTTGAGCTTCAAATTTAAGTATTTGACTCGTTTTATCTACAAGATCTTTCAGGTTAAAGCTCTTTAATTTTATCTTCAAGATACCCGACTCCATCATAGAATAATCGAGAATATCATTTATAAGATTTAACAGAATATCAGAAGAATATTTTATCATCTCCAGATAATCTTTTTGTTCCGAAGATAAACTCGATAAAGACAATAACTGTGTCATTCCTATCACACCATTTAAAGGTGTTCTGATCTCATGACTCATATTAGCAAGAAACTGACTTTTAGCTTTGCTTGCCTCTTCAGATTTTTCCTTAGCAAGTAATAGCTCTTTCTCGATTCTCTTCCTCTCGGAAATATCCTCAGCTATTGCTACTAAATGTGTTATTTTTCCGTTTGAATCCTTAATCGAAGAAATCGAGGCGTGTTCCCAACACTTTCCTCCATTCTTGCGGCGTGTTAAATATTCTCCACTCCAATCCCTACCGGAAAAAATAGTATCTATTAATTCTTTATTATTTTTAACAGGTTCTACTCCCGGTTTTAAAATCCGAACCTGCTTACCAATAACTTCATTGAAATCATATAAAGTAGTATCACAAAATTTTTTGTTTACATACTCTATAATACCTTTCGAATCGGTAATGATTATTGACACCGAACTTTGTTCTACAGCACGAGATAGTTTACGGTTTTGTTCGAGAATAGCTTTTTGTTCCGTAATATCAGTTTGTGTTCCCCATATCCTCAATATCATACTATTTTCAATTATTCCAAACGAGTTGTTCATGATATATATGGATTTTCCTTCCCTGTCCTTTTCACAGGTTTCAACATTCCTGACTCTATAATCTGATTTAATAAACTCTTTCCATGCATCTATGTTTTCCGAATCATTCGTGCCTCCATGAAGTTCAACTAATTTAATCCCGTTAATCTCAGATGAATTTGCGTACCCATACATTCTGGCAAAAACATCATTACATTCAACTATACAACCATGTTCATAAATTAAAGAAATAATCTCATCAGCAGGTAGATCTATTTTAATGGGTTCGTTAAATTCCAACCTATAAATTCCTTCTGTACTCTGCGCAATGAATGCCCTGTATCTTTCGTCACTTCTTATTAAAGATTGTTCAATTGCCTTTTGATCTGTTACATCCATACAAATTTGATTTAATGAAACAGGTTCACCTTTGTCATTAAAGTCAGCATATACATAAGTATCTAGCCAGAATACTTCTTTGTTTTTATTAATAATTCTGTAATCAATTCGTTTCACATCATTATATCCATTATCTTTCCATTTTTTAAAAGTTTCATAAACTCTTTTCCTATCAGCTTCATGCATCATATCATGAAGGTCCTTTTCACTTAACTCTTCAAAATCTTCAATTGTGTATCCGGATTGTCTTGTGAATTCATCATTAGCAAAATCATACTTGTTATCCTTTAAATTATATCTTGTAAGTGCAACAGGTGCATTCTTAGCAAGATTTCTGAATTTTATTTCGCTTTTTCTCAGATCCTGATGTGATTTTTCTAACTCCTCATTTCGCAAACAAGAATTACATGCACTCGCGAGCTTCACATTAAGTGGTTTTAATGAATTAACAATATACGGTTTAAAATCATCACCGCTTTTGATGAGAACGATCAAACCATAACCCGGTAAGTCCATTATGTGAAAATATTCTCCTGAATCACTGCGACCATTGATAGGTAATCGTTTTTGAAATTCTGCTATCTGGTTTCCAGTAAGGGATTGTGAAATATTCTTTAGTGCTGATTGATATGATTTATTGTGATTAACCTTTCGTGGTATTGAATAAATTTGCTCGTATGAAAAGCTCCCGTTAGAATCTTCTTTTAGTAAGAGTATTCCGCCCGCAGAACAATTCAATTTCTTTAAGTAGGTTGATAAACTTTGACGAAGCATTTTGTCTGAATCAAGACTGCGTCCGATAGACATGGATATTTCATAGAATATCTGTATATGTTCAGCTGTTGTTAGCATTAATCCTTTATTTACACCAATCTTTTAACACAAATACTCGATACACAAAAATTGCTATTAAATAAATTTAGATTCTCAATCATAGATAAGTCCATAATTCCATCCTGTAAAAAATATTATACTATACTTGTAATAATATAAAATATATATATCACGTTTGAAAATATAACATTTGAAATCAAAATTAAATCTAATTATAGCAAGTGTGAAACATTTTTAAATTTGAACACAACACATAATGTAAAAATAAATCTTGAATTGATGTTGCGTTCTAATATTTATAAATTTTTATCGTTAAATAAATCTTGTATGTTTTGAAAAAAATTATTCCCGTTTTAATTATTAAACTGGTTTTATTAAAATAATTACAAACTATAGATGATCAATTATAAAGTTTATATTGTGATAGCAATAATTTTACTTAAAGTTCCGTTCTGTTTCGCTCAAATTGATGGCATAAAAAAAGATTCTTCACCGTTTAAGATTGTTCGTTTGAAATATTCCGGCGGTGGAGACTGGTATAACGATCCCTCCGCAGAAGTTAACATGATGGAATATCTAAAACAAAATACAACAATCGATGTAGATGAACCGAAGTTTTATTCTGTTGACATTTCTTCGAACGATATATTCGATTATCCGTTTATCATAATCACAGGTCATGGCAATATTGAATTTTCTGAAACGGAAATCATACGTCTCAGGAAATATTGTAAATCAGGCGGTTTTATTTTCGCAGATGACGATTACGGAATGGATGAATCTTTCAGAAGAGAGATAAGAAAAGTCTTCCCGAATGACGAATTAAAAGAGCTGCCATTTAATCATAAAATTTACACTTCCCACTTCTCTTTCCCGGGAGGGCTTCCAAAAATTCATGAACATGATGCAAAACCTCCGCAGGGTTTTGGAATTTACAGTGATGGAAGGCTGTGCGTTTTTTACACATACGAAACCAATATCACGGACGGGTGGGCAGATACAAAAGAACACGACGACCCCCCAGAAAAAAGAGAAGAAGCATTTAAAATGGGAACGAACATAATTGTTTATGCTCTTTCAAACTGACTCATTATTTTACTATGCTTAGAGTATTAGCACCGCTCATACTGATAGTAGTTTTTGTAATCTATGTTGTATTAGCCGACAGGGATGTGGAATCCATCGACGATTATCCTCTCTGGATAATAGATTCTGCAGGAAATTATACTGAACAAACATCAGGGATTTATTATTTGGGAAAACTCGGTGATAAAACAATTTTTCTAACTTGTGACGATATCGGGAAGATAAACAAGCTTATAATCAACGAGACCATCTCACCTCCATCCATAAAAATAGTAGAAATAAGATTTTCAAATAAAGTGCTGGAAGTGTTCACAAGTTTTCGCAAGAAAGACTTCGAAGATATTAGTTTTGATAAGAAAAAAAATAAAGTTTACCTTTCTGTTGAAGGATATGCATTCGATAAAAAAAATCCTATGGAATTCAAAAATCATGAAGGAATATACGAACTATCCTGTAATAATGATGCACTCCATTTTGATTCTCTTCTTTCAATAACAAAATTGGATTTGCCTGAAAATATTTTCGAGTACACTCAGGATAATGTTGGGATGGAAGGTATTGCATTTTCGGATAATTATTATTACTTCGGTCTTGAAAACTGCAGAAGCAATACGGGTAAGTTTACAGATAGTACATATCTTTATATTCTCGACACAAGAACCAATGACTTGAAAATCATTCCGACCGGGGAGCTGTTTATTTCTTCGATTTGTGGACTTTATGCAAAAAGTGATTATGAGTTATTCGGAATTGACAGGAATGCGAGAAGCATGTTCCGCATTCTTTTTAATCCGGACTTCACTGTAGAGGATGTCGATTTATTACAAATTAATCTCTCAATCCCAAACCACCCTGACATAAATCAAATTCTGGGTGTTGCTCCGGAATCTATTACTATTGATGACTGCGACAATATTTATGTAACAGTCGACCCCTGGAAAGATTATTACAAACCCGATTCTCAGGATAGCAAGAAATTAAACGAAAAAGAGAAAGAATATTTTAAAAAGGCTGTCCCAATAATATACAAGTTTGAAGATCCATTTTAACATTCACTTTTCTAATTTTAAAAAATGAAATCACACAAAAAAGAACTATGGTTCGAGACTAAAACAAGAAGGCAGATGATTAATATTACACCACAAGTCGAAAGAGAATTGGAAACATGCGGCATAAAAGAAGGGCTTGTGCTTTGCAATGCTATGCACATAACTGCAAGCGTCTTTATCAATGACGATGAGTCAGGTCTGCATGCAGACTTTGAAAAGTGGCTTGAGGGCTTGGCACCCGAAAAACCGTATTCACAATACAAGCACAACAGTTTTGAAGATAATGCCGACGCTCATTTGAAAAGAACAATAATGGGAAGAGAAGTTGTAGTAGCCGTTACAAACGGCAAGCTCGACCTTGGTCCGTGGGAACAAATCTTCTACGGTGAATTCGACGGTAAAAGAAGAAAAAGAGTTCTAATAAAAATTATTGGTGAATAAAAGAATTGCAATAATCTCTGCCTCAAATTAAAAAAATAAAATACAAATAATATATTCTACTAAGTAATTTACTTCCCCATCCCTTTTGCAAGAGATTCTACTTCCTTAAACTCAATGCCTTCA
>CAYYJH010000023.1:0-26916 GCA_964472195.1 uncultured Ignavibacteriaceae bacterium
GGAATTACAAGCAGTGCCATAAAAGACAATGTCATAAACGGTGCGTGGAGTTTGCTACCCAAATCTTTTGCAAGTTTGTCAATCCTGGAATAACTTTCGGCAACTTTGTATCCGTCTTCATTTGTCATAATGCCTGCAATTGGTAATGGCAGGATCTCTTTATTATCGTTGTAGACTACTGATATCCCACCTTTATGCTCTATGATTTCATTAACTGCTTCGCATATATCTTCATCATTCACCCCGACCGCTACTATATTATGTGAATCATGTGCTACACATGAAGCAATAGCACCTCTCTTAAGTCCAAAATTCTTTATAAATGCAACTGCTGGTTTTTCATCTTTATAACGGTTCACTACAGCCAACTTGAGTAAATCATTCTCAACATCGGAAACTATCGAACTATATATTCTTTTAGAAAGTAAACTTAATTCATTCGTTATTAGCTGTCCGTCAAGAGCTTCTATCACACGAATTTTATCTCCATCACAATTTACAATAAAATCATCCGGCACTTTTTTCCCAGCATGAAAGTTATTCACTACTTCAGCATCAACACTCGATATTAATGTATTTCCGTTTTCCGCAACAAGCTGTCCGTTTATATACGTTTGCTTTACGTTAAAGTCAGTAAGATTATCAACAACAATAAAATCCGCAGAATCACCTTCTCTAAGAAGACCAACATCAAGTTTATAATGCTCGACAGGATTCACACATGCGCATTTTAATACATCGAACAAGTCATAGCCATACTTAATAGAACGTTTTACTACTTCATTAATATGACTTACAGTGAGATCATTTGGATGTTTATCGTCACTACAAAACATTATCATGTCTGTATAATCGGGAATTAAAGTATGTAAAGTTTCATAATTCTTTGCAGCTGAACCCTCCCGGATCAAGATCTTCATTCCGTACTTTAGCTTATCGAGAGCTTCATCGAGCATATAACATTCGTGGTCTGTTGTTATTCCGGCAGAGATATATTTCTTAGCATCTTCACCTGTTAATCCCGGAGCATGTCCATCAATGGGTTTTCCAAATTCCTTCGCAATAGCAATCTTTTCCATTACCAAGGGATCATCATTCAAAACACCAGGGAAGTTCATCATCTCGCTCATATAATGTAAACCGTCCTTATTTAATAACTCCTTTATGTCATCAGCAGTAATCTCTGCCCCAGCAGTTTCAAATATTGTAGCAGGAACACAAGAGGACGCCCCAAAATAAAATTTAAAAGGTACTCTTTTCCCATTTTCAATCATATAACGGATTCCATCAATCCCTAAGACATTCGCAATCTCATGCGGGTCGGATACAGTTGCTACGGTTCCGTGGACAACTGCAAGTCTTGCAAACTCCGATGGTATGAGCATCGAACTTTCAATATGTACATGAGAATCTATAAATCCAGGGAGAATGTACTGCTCGCTTTTTTGTTTTCTCTCGGTTATTTTTTCGATCTTTCCGTTTGAGACTCCTATTGTTCCCGAAAAAATCCTTTTGTTAATAACATCAACTATGTTTCCCGATAATTTAAAACTGTTTTCCATTAGAATATTTTGTATTATATTTTACAACTATTATATTTCTATAAATAGTCCCGCCACAAAGTCACCAAGACACAAAAAATAATATTAATTACATTTAAAACCTTTGTCCCTTTGTGGCAAAAATTAATTGGAGATTATTCGTTCTGTTTTATTTGTTGTTGTATTCTTCTATTCAAATTTTTTGATGTATGCTATATTCGATTTTTCTATAGATGTTAGCATGTGAGTCACATTGTTATAAACAGGATTATACCAACTCTGGTTATTAAAGTAATTTCTCATTTCCCTGGTCTGGAATATAAATCCATGCCTGGCATAAATCTCATTCCGCATGATTTTCAATTGCCATCTGGATTTGTTTCTTAGATCATTAGAAGTAATGTATCTCGTAGAAGCCTCCGGATATAATCCGGGTTGATAATTTGAATAATCTTTTTCAATCCTTCTCTTGTTAGTTCTGGGGCGGTTATCTCTATTTTTTTCTTCTTCTCTTTCGACATATTCCCTTCGAGAAGAAAAATCCTCATCCTCATTGTTTAGTCTTTTCTCCTTCTCGGTCATCAATTGTTCCTCTCTATCTTTCTTTTCCTCCAGGGCAAGCTCTCTCTCTTTTAATTCTAACTCCTTTTTCTTAAGCTCATCTGATGTATCCTTTTTATCTTTGTTTAATAATCCACAAGCAAATATCGACATTGCTACGAATAGTGCTGTTAGAAATTTCATGACTTTCATAATTTATCATTTGAAATTATCAAAAGTGTTTTAATTTAATTTTAATGGTGATGCATTCGCATATTCTGCTCGGTGTTACTTTTCACAAGTTTTGGACTCAAATACGGAATACCCAAATTTAAACCTCTCAGGATAAAAATAATAGCCAGTATTGAAGCTAACACCGGTATGAAACGTGAAATTTTTTGTCTTAGCTTTATGGATACAAAATTTCCTGCTACCGACACACCAAACATAATGGGTATAGTACCCGCACCAAACAAAGTCATAAACATAATTCCATTTATAAGGCTACCTGTTGCAATCGCTCCAGCAATTCCTATATACACAAAACCACACGGTAAGAACCCATTAACAATACCGATAAGAAAAAGAGAACCTTGAGAATTCTTCTTAAATAATTTCCTAAAATAATTTTTTAATCTTGATGTTAACAATGAAAACTGGAGCTTATCGATAAATTCTTGTTTAGTTTTAGAGGGTAACAATACTGCTAACAAAATCACTGCTCCCAAAGATATTGAAGCCCACTGTTGAAAGCCTGCTAAAGAAATACCACTGCCAAGTAACCCAAATACAGCACCCAATAGTGCATAAGTAAGCACCCTTCCAACATTATATAATAACCTACCCATAATAAAAGTTTCGTTTCCATGTTCACCCAGTGGCAACGCTAATACAATAGGTCCGCACATTCCAATGCAATGAAAACTACCGAGCAAACCAATAACAAATGCGGTCCACAATTCCATATAAACGTGATTATGTGTTAATGAGAAAGAGACTTCATAATTTATTTAAGGTAAAAATGAGATTCGTCATAATATTCAACACCATTCATTGTCCAATTCAGCTTGATTCTCCAGAATCCTTTATCGAGCTTTGTGATATTAATCGTTTGCTCTCTTTCCTCATCTAAGTTAAGTGAAAGTTTGAAATCTTTATTCTCGTCAGAAGGTCTGTACAACAAAATATTGCCTTCGATATTTTTAGCATCAATTTCTTTCGGGAATTTAATTACTAACCCACCATCAATTTGCCGGTACTTTATTTCTTCACTTAGCTTCCTGGTTCTTTTAAGTCTATCAATTTGCTGTTGATATTTTATTTCTTCTTCATAATAATTTTCTTTGACGAGAGGTATATCCCTTGTTAAAGAAAAAACCACCATTGCAATAACTATAATCACAAAAGAAATATACAGCACAGCAATTCTTATACCCCAACTCATATTCATTAATTATTTACTTTTCTTTTTTGGTGCGAGGAAAGTTGTCTTAAATTCATCAATAAGTCTTTCTCTTGAAAATATCTGAACTGTTAAAGTTCTGTTCCCAGGTGATATCTTATCTTTCGGTAATATTATAAAGAAGTCTTCCTCATAAACACCTTGTGGTGGAACTACAATATCGGTTTTAGTAAGCTTCAACTCAGCTTCTTTCTTATCAAGCTTCAGTATGATAGGAATTTCGTCGAACGTTTTATTCACCAGTTTTATATTGTATAAGTTACTCAGTTTATTATCCGGTTGTTCTTGATAAATCAACCCGGGTGTTCTTAAAACACTCGCTTCAATATCACTCCGGTTAGCCAGAAGCAATGTGAAAATTGTAAACAGTACAAACAACAAAACAGTATATATAACAATCCTTGGGGTAAACTTTCTTTTTCCCTTTTCTTTAATACCCCGTAATGAATCATATCTTATCAAATTCCTTGGTAAGTCAACTCTATCCATAATATCATTGCAGGCATCTATACATGATGTACAATTTATACATTCCAGTTGTGTACCATTTCGAATATCAATACCCGTAGGGCAAACATCAACGCAGAAGTGGCAGTCAATACAATCTCCTCCTGTTCTTTTTTCATCCTTCTTAAATTTTGTCCGATGCTCCCCTCTTACGAAATCATAAGCAACTACTATTGAATTAGGATCGAGAAGAACACCCTGCAACCTGCCATAAGGACATACAATTATACATACTTGCTCTCTAAATCTTGCATAAATCCAATAAAATGTCACAGAGAATATGAGTATTGCTATTAATCCGGTTAAATGGTTCGAGGGAGGATCAGTTATGATAATTAACAGCTCATCAATACCTATTATGTATGCTAAAAATGTGTTCGAAATGAGAAAAGATATTCCAAAGAAAATAGAGTGCTTTGATAATTTTTTAAATATCTTTCTGCTTGTCCAAGGAGCTTTATTCAGCATTCTTTGCCTTGGGGCATCGCCTTCGATCCAGTACTCAATTTTCCTGAACACCATTTCCATAAAAACGGTTTGAGGACATATCCATCCGCAAAATAATCTTCCGTAAACAGCCGTAAAGAGAATAATAAACACCATAAGAATCAGCATTGCTATGCCAAAGAGATGAAAATCATAAGGACCAAAAGCTAACCCGAACAGTATGAATTTTCTGCTTAAAACATCTAAAAGAACGAATGGATGTCCATTCACTTTAAGAAACGGGGTTACAAAAAGAACAATCAGTAAAAAAACACTTACTATAGTTCTCGCTGTATAAAACCGACCTTTTTGTTTCCTTGGATATATCCATACTCTCTTTCCTCCTTTACTTACCGTAGAAATCGAATCTCTAAAAGATTCCACACCACCTGTCTCTGTATCCATATATAATATTAATTTTCTTTCTTCGTTTTTGTCGTGTCAATTTTGTTTCCCTCAGGTTTGATTTCTGATGACTCTGATTCCGTTTGTAGAGAATCTAACTTCTGTCCATCAATTTCAAAAAGTTCACCTTCGGGTTCTTTTGCATTAAGTGGATTTGTTCCCGCAAATGTTAAAACATAACTTGCAACTTGCTGTATTTGTTTGGGGCTAAGCTGCTGCTGCCAGCTTATCATCCCTTTTTCAGGAATACCGTTTTTAATTGTCTTAAAAACATTTACAATCCCGCCCCCGTGTATCCAGTATTTGTCAGTAAGATTCGGTCCAACAATTCCCTCACCGTTATTTCCGTGACAACTTACACAATTTATTGAGAAAACCTTTTTACCTTCTGCAATGTCCGCTTCAGATGTTAATCCTTCTACACTGTTTTCATCGATGAATGCACCTGATTTAATTAACTCTTCCCGATGCTGCTGGGCTTGCGTCATCTCTTCGATGTATTCATCCACTTGAGAATTTGATTTTCCTAATGTATGATAATTAATCATGTAAACAATTGCAAATACTATAGTAGCATAAAAAAGATACATATACCAGGCTGGAGGTGGGTTGTCAAGTTCTTGAATACCATCATAGTCATGATCCATTAACAGCTCTTGGATATTTTGTTCGACTATTTCTTTTTCGGTTTTCCTTTTTACTTTATCTGCTCTTATTGTTTTTATCTTTCTCTCTCCTTTTTCAAATATCATTAAGGATGCAAACAGGACAGCCAATGCGAAAAGAAGAATAAGCAGTATTGTTAATCCATAACTTCCTGTATCGGATTCAGGCTCCATACCAGTCTGCGAGAAGCTTAATGCTGTTATTAATAATGTTATAGCATTTAAAGTTAGTAATGAAATTATTTTTTCCATAGATTAAAATCTTTTGAAATTAATATAAAAAAACTTATATCTTAAAATCATTTGTTACCGCTTTTTTTATTAGATTCCAATGGTAGACCTTTCATCTTTTTTGTATACTTCTTATCAAGTTTAATTATCCATATTATACACAGTATAAAAAACGTAAAGAACAATATTAGAGAAAATATTGCATATACTTCTATTCCCTCAATGAACTCGAAATAATGCTTGAACATAACCTTTTATTTTAATTTTGTTTCACTGTCTATTTTAATATCTGTTCCTAACCTTTGTAAGTATGCTATCAGTGCAATTATTTCCTTATCAGCCGTGACATCAATTCCCTGCTCTTGAAGATCCTCTGTAATCTCTTTTGCTTGAGTTTGAAGATTCAACATTGCTTGTTTTTCATACCCTTCTTCATAAGGAACACCAAATTTTCTCATAACATTTATTTTCGTTTCCGTATTTGAAATGTTTAACTCCTGCTCTAACAACCATGGATAATTCGGCATGATTGAACCGGGAGATACACTTTCAGGGTTTTCCATATGAAGATAGTGCCAGATATTTGGATATTTTCCTCCTTCCCTGTGAAGATCAGGTCCTGTTCTTTTTGAACCCCAGAGAAACGGATGGTCATATACATACTCTCCAGCTTTTGAATACTCTCCATACCTTTCCGTTTCAGACCTGAATGGTCTTACTAATTGTGAATGACAGGCATTACAACCTTCTCTTATATAAATATCCCTGCCCTGCAGTTCGAGTGGTGTATATGGTTTCACACTCGAGATAGTCGGAATATTAGATTCAATAAGAAATGTTGGTATGATTTCTACCAGTCCTCCAATAGCAACAGCTATAAAAGCAAAAATTGTAAATTTTAACGGTTTACTTTCTAACCATCCGTGCTTTAATAATCCTTTTTTCACTGTAACTTTAGATTCCTTAAGTATTGGAGGGGCTTCTGCTTCTTCGTTCTCTACTAATTTGCCTTGTTTAATTGTCTTCACAATATTATATACCATTGCTATTACTCCCGAAAAATACATAAGACCACCTAATGCTCGCATCATATACATTGGTTTTATTTGAAGAACCGTTTCGAGGAAATTAGGATATTGAAGTAATCCTTCGGGAGTAAACTGTTTCCACATAAGAGACTGTGTTATCCCGGACCAGTACATAGGGATTGCATAAAAAAGAATTCCTAAGGTACCAACCCAGAAATGGAAGTTAGCTATCTTTACCGAAAAAAGCTTTGTCTTGAATAATCTCGGAATAAGCCAGTATAATACTCCAAAAGTAAGGAATCCATTCCATGCAAGAGCTCCGATGTGAACATGCGAAATTATCCAATCTGTAAAATGGGCAATTGCATTTACGTTTTTCAACGACATCATCGGACCCTCAAATGTTGACATTCCATAAGCAGTAACAGCAACAACCATAAATTTTAAAATTGGATCCTGCCTTACTTTATCCCACGCACCTCGCAAGGTTAACAATCCGTTAATCATTCCACCCCATGATGGTGCAATAAGCATTATGGAAAAGACCGTTCCCAATGACTGAACCCAATCTGGTAAAGCAGAATATAGTAAGTGGTGAGGTCCCGCCCAAATGTAAATAAAAATCAATGCCCAGAAGTGTATGATAGATAAACGATAAGAGTAAATAGGTCTATTAGCGGCTTTTGGTAAAAAATAATACATAAGACCTAAATAAGGAGTAGTCAGAAAGAATGCAACTGCGTTATGACCATACCACCACTGTACTAAAGCATCCTGAACTCCTGCATATATTGGATAACTTTTCAAGAAAGAGACCGGAAGCTCAATAGAATTCACGATGTGCAATAATGCTACTGTAATTACGGTTGCGATATAAAACCATATAGCAACATATAAATGACTCTCCCTTCTTTTCGCAATCGTGCCAAACATATTAATAGCAAAAATAACCCAAACAACTGCTATCAAAATATCGATGGGCCATTCGAGTTCAGCATATTCTTTGCTTGTTGTAATACCATTTACCAGAGTTAATGCTGCACAAACAATAATTATCTGCCATCCCCAAAAATGGAGCTTACTTAACAAATCACTGAACATTCTTGCTTTGCACAATCTTTGAAGGGAATAATATAATCCCATAAAGATTGCATTACCCACAAATGCAAAAATAACAGCATTAGTGTGAAGTGGACGAATGCGTCCAAATGTTGTATATTGCAAATCAAAATTAAGTTGCGGAAATGCAAGCTGCAAAGCCACTAAAAGTCCAACTAGCATACCAACAATACCCCACACTATCGTAGCTACGGCAAAATTCTTTACGATTACATTGTCGTAACGGAATTTTTCCATTTCCATTTTTTAGTTTCTCCTTTTAAAATTTTCCTGAAATACGTTTATTATTACCTATTAATCTTCAATACTCCTTATTAAAGAATTATGATAGTTTATTTAAACACCCCTTTAGTCTATCGAAACTTTCTTCTATATCATTGTCGAGTCCAACTGAAAACCTTATCAAACCTTTACCAAGCCCCATTTCTTCCTGCTCTTCTTTGGGTATTTCAGACGAAGTACTATGGCTAGGAGAGCTAAACAATGTTTTAAAGTACCCGAGACTGACAGCAAGGTAGCCGATTTTTTCTTCCTGCATTAAGGTCATTAGAATTTTTGCTTTCCTTTCGTCTTCAACATCCAAAGCTACTATTCCACCATAACCAAATCCTTCATTCATCATACTTGTCATTAGTTCATGTTGACCATGACTTTTCAAGCCTGGATAAAAAACTTTAAAGCCTAATTTTTCAAACTGCTCCGCAAAATACATGGCATTCTTACTATGCTTCTGCATCCTTATATGAAGACTGTGTAAGTTTTTAAGAATACTTGCCGCGCGAAAGCTATCTAAAACCGGACCGAGAAGCATGCTTGCACCCGCGGTAATGTCATTAAGCTGGTTAATAAACTCGTCACTTGCACATACACAACCAGCAACACAATCGCTGGTACCATTAATAAACTTTGTCATACTGTGAACAACAATATCTGCTCCCAATCTTACAGGAGATATAATCATCGGGCTGAAAGTATTGTCAACAACCATTGTAATATTATTATCTCTCGCAATTTTGCTTAGTGCTGGAATGTCTGCAACATCGAGTAAAGGATTACTCATCGTTTCACAATATAACACTTTTGTTTTCTTTGAAATCGCGTTCTTAACTTCTTCATGGTTTACAATATTTACGAACTTCGTTTGAATATTAAATTTTGGTAAAAAATTCTTAAATAAAGCATACGTTCCACCATATATCGTTTGGCTGGAAACAATCTGGTCACCAGCGTTACATAATTGCATAATTGTACAATTGATAGCCCCCATACCGGAAGCGGTAACCTGTGCTGATTCAGTATCTTCGAGTCTTGAAAGAGCTCCCGCGAGACCTTTATTGGTTGGGTTCCAATGTCTCGAATATAAAAAACATCCCTCTATCTCATGGTCGAAAAGTTCTTCCATTGCCTCGGGATTAAGAAATGTGTACGTAGATGAATCTGTTATAGAAGGATTTACATCACCATATTCACCAAAGACAAGGAAATCGTGTATTCTACTGCTTGGATCAAATTTCATGATAAAACTCCTTTTAAATTTTATTTTTAATTTTTATGTTCGTTTTCAGATTCATCAAATAGAATTCTTACCGAGGGTGTGTATTTATCTTCATACTGTCCGTTCTTGACAGCCCATAAAAAAGCAACGAGGAAACCTAATGCAACAAACAGGCTAACTGAAATTAACAGAATTATTACTTCCATTATAATAATCCTTTTCTTCTTGCAAAAAAATTTGTTGAAAGTACAGCAAACATAACCACAGAAATCGAACTTATGGGCATTAATATTGCTGCAACAATAGGAGAAACGAATCCCTGAACCGCGAGAGTTAATCCCGCAACATTGTAAACAAATGAAATAATGAAACTAACAAAGATAAGTTTCATACTTATACGGGAAAAGTTGATAAGGTTTTCAATCTTCGGAAAATTCTCGGCTTCTAAGATAGCATCACAAGCAGGTGAAAAACTCATAGTACTTTCAGTGATGGATACACCGACATTGCTTTGCTTTAACGCCCCGGCATCATTAAGTCCATCTCCAAACATTAACACATTATTATCTTTTGTTTGCAATGACTTTACAAACTCAAGCTTGCTTTTAGGTGCTTGCTTGAAATAAAGCCGGGATAAATCACCGAATATTTTTCCGAGCCTTTGTTTTTCATTTTCATTGTCGCCGGAAAGCAAATATAATTTAAAATCTTTTCTTAAATTAGTTATGACTTCCTGTAAACTATTCCTGTAAGAATTCTCAATATTGAAATACCCTTTTACATCATTATCGATAGAAACATAAACTTTCGATGAGCTGCCGAAACTACCTTTGCTAAGATTATCCTCATAAATACTTTCCCCTGTTACAAAATAATCCGAACCTAAAACAACTTTCTTGTCAAGTATTCTCCCCTTTAAACCTTTACCAAACATCTCTTGAAAGTCAGTAACCCCGTGTATGTCCTCTATGTCGATAGAATCATATAATATTTTACTTAATGTGTGTGTTGAATGTCTAACGAGTGATTTAATAAGGCATTTTTCGAAAGGCGTGAGCTTTGAACCCGTAAACTTCACTTCAGAATTACCGGTTTTCGTAATTGTGCCTGTCTTATCGAATACAATTGTTTTTATTTTTGCTAACTGTTCAATAATAGATGTATTCTTTAAATAAAATTTATTTTTCCCGTATATCCGAAGAGAGTTACCAAGTGTGAAGGGTACGGAAAGTGCCAGGGCACACGGGCAGGCAATAATTAAAACCGCAGTAAAAACATTAAAAGCGGATGATACATCTATGCTAAACCAATAGACTCCAGATGCTATCGCAATTAAAAGTACTGTAAGTGTGAAATATTTAGACACCGAATTTGCAATTCCTGTAATAAGACTGGAATCTTTTTTTTTAAAAATTTCGTTATTCCAAAGTTGTGTTAAATAACTTTGTGATACATCTTTGATAACCTCCATCTCTACTGAATTTCCACACTGCCTGCCCCCCGCATATATTATTTCCCCAAGAACTTTATTAACAGGGAGTGACTCTCCCGTCACAAAACTATAATCAATGCTTGCATTTCCTTTAAACAGAATTGAATCAGCCGGAATTAACTCCTGGTTTCTGATAATTATTCGATCACCCTTTTTAAGTTTTGAAACCGGTATGGTCGTTTCTTTACCAGATTTTATTGTTACTACCGAAAGCGGAAAATACGATTTGTAGCTCCTTTCAAAATTTAAAGTATCATATGTTTTACTTTGAAAGAGTTTTCCTAATAGTAAAAAGAAAACAAGTCCTGATAGTGAGTCAAGGTAACCGGTTCCGTATTGAGTAACTATTTCGAAGAGACTTCTTAAAAACAATACAGAAATACCAAGAGATATTGGAAAATCGATGTTAATAAATTTCTTCTTAAGCCCTTTTAATGCTGATATAAAGTAATCAGAACTACAATAGACAACAACCGGTAAAGATAAAAACAAACTAAGATAACCGAAAAAAATTCTTAATCCGGGATTTACCACAGTACTTATAGAAAGGTAATCGGGAAAACTATATAACATGATATTCCCGAAAGCAAATCCCGCAATGCCTATTTTAGAATATAGGCTTTTATTCGATCCACTGTTCAGCTCCTTTTCAACTTCATTGTGATTAATCTGTGGTTCATAACCCAACGAATCGAGTAGAATTACAATTTCTTTTAACGAGATTTCTTTTTCGGAATATTTTATTTTTAATCTCTTCTGAACAAAATCTACCTGTGAATAAATAATATTGGAATTGAACTTATAAAGATTTTCAAGAAGCCATATACATGAACTGCAATGCATTTGGGGGATGCGAAAAGTAACTGTACTGATTATACCATCTGTAAAATCCAATATTTGCAACTTTGTCTGTTCATCATCGAGATACTCGTATTTATTATCTTTCTTTTTTGACTTTAGCGAAATACCTGTATAGTCTTCAAAAGTGTAGTATTTGCATAGATTATTTTCAGCTAAAATTTCATAAACTGTTTTACAACTGTGACAGCAAAAGACCTTTTCATCTTGTGCTATTGAATTATCTTTACAAACATCGCCACAGTGATAACAGATTAAGGCATTTGCAGATATAATTTCGGGTTTAATCATTTACTCAAATTATTCATAAGCTTTAAAAAACAGGCAGGAAAACAATTAATTATGATTCTGTAAAACTTATTAGAAAATTACTACAATGTTCCAGTAAGAAAAGGAAACATATTAAGTGTATTACTTCTTTATATATTTCTCGACAATTTTATAAAACTCCTCTTTAACAAAAGGCTTCGAAAGATAATCATCCATTCCAACATCTAAGCATTTTTCTTTGTCAGCTTTTACCGAATATGCTGTTATACCTATTATCGGAGTATGCTTACCCGTTCCCTTCTCAATCTCTCTTATAATTGATGTGGCTTCAAGACCATCCATTACCGGCATTTGAACATCCATTAATATAATGTCGAACCTGTTCTCTTCCATTGCGTCGAATATTTTTAATCCATTTTCTACAATGACAACATTATAACTTTTTCTCATCAGCAGCTCTTTCACAAGCCTTTGATTAACAATATTATCTTCTGCAACCAGGATTTTGACAGTATCATCTTTTTTGACCACTGCTTTCTTCTCTACACCTACTTTAGGAGTTTTATCAGCCAGCTTAGATTTATCGAATAACAACTCAAATGTGACAACACTTCCAATACCCACTTTGCTTTCAACTTTTAATTCACCATTCATCATTCCGACAAGGTGTTTTACAATAGCTAATCCCAACCCGGTTCCTTTGTATTCGAGATCAGGAGTGTAATCCGAATTGCTAATATTTATAAAAAGGTTATCAAGAGTCTCTTTGGGAAAACCTATCCCTGTATCT
The DNA here is from genome assembly GCA_964472195.1 of uncultured Ignavibacteriaceae bacterium. Classification (GTDB taxonomy): domain Bacteria; phylum Bacteroidota; class Ignavibacteria; order Tepidaquicellales; family Tepidaquicellaceae; genus BS750m-G4. The sequence continues at coordinate 12,890 of CAYYJH010000023.1, forward strand.
TTAACCTCAAATAACAATCGCACTTTATCATTTTCGCTCAAGGTTTCGGTAAGGTTTATATCTATAGATCCTTTCTCGGTATATTTAATGGAGTTCTTTAATAAGTTTATTATTATCTGATTAATCCTGAGCGGATCACCTATTATATTATATTTAATCTTATCCTGAACATTAAGTTTTAATGACAGTTTCTTTTTTCGAGCATCGAAATCCAATATTTGGCATGTTTTATAAATAAGATCTCTAATATTAAATTCAATAGTCTCAAGCTTAAGCTTACCGGTTTCAATGCGTGAGAAGTCAAGTATGTCATTAATTATAGCTAATAGTGTGCTCGATGAAAAATTAATTATCTCAAGATATTCTTTTTGTTCCTTCGTCAAATTTGTCAAAAACATCAACTCCGTCATGCCTATAATACCACTCATAGGTGTTCTTACTTCCTGGCTCATGTTTGCTAAGAATTGTGTTTTTGCATCATTCATAGTTTCTGCTTTCTTTTTTTGCTTTGTTAATTCAATCTCCCTGTTTTTCATGTCAGATATATCAAGTGATATCTTTACAAAATCCGTAGATTTGTCATCAGGATTAAAGACAGAAACAAAAGATGCCAATTCCCAAAATTTCAAACCATTCATTTTCTTAAAGCACAACTCGCTGAATCTTTCTTTACCGCTTCTCAGGTCTTCAAGAATACGAAAAAAATCCTCTGATTTCAGCTCTGCAAATTCGCTCAGGTTCTTTCCGATTACATCGTTAGACTTGTACCCGCTTATCCTTGTGAATTGTGAATTAACAAATCTTATTATTCCTTTGTCATCGGTAATTGTTATTATAAACGAACTCTGCTCGAGTGCTTTCGTTAAAGAAGAAGATACTTCTTCGTATTGATCGCTTCTCTTTACAGAGAGGTAAACTAAAAAATTGAAAATGATAGCAGTGAGTAAAAGAAATGCAAATGGTCCAATAAGCTCTGTACCAATTAAACTTTCCGTCTCAGATACAGAATCAAGCGACGATCGGTAAAAAATTAATAACAGAATTCCTAAAATAAGATAATACAGCGTTATCTTTAATGAAAACTTAAATCTCGTATTCTTAATTGAATTAAACATATTTGTTTGGATGGAGTCCTTTTTGAATATTAAAGTTTAAAATATAGAAATCAGTTATTGAAATCAATAATTTACATCATCTCTTATCATTCTTGCGGTAGATATAATAATTAATCCTTCCACCCTGCATCGGATTTCCATTCCGTAAAATAAATAATCAAATTAGCATCGCTCTTCCAGTTTGTAAAATATATTTTCCAATCGGCATCGCTCTTCCATTCTGTAAAATACCAGATACCACTGTTTGGATTAGCATCACTCTTCCAGCTCGTAACGTAAACAACCATTTCGGCATCGCTCTTCCAATTTGTTACATAGACAATTTTATCGGCATCACTCTTCCAATTTGTCACATAAACGACCTGTGTAAAAGAATTTTTAAAGCAGAGAATAAAAATAAAAATTGCAATAATAATTAGATTTCTCATTAGAGTGAATATATTTAAGTATTACCAAGTTAATTATAATTAGCTGAATAATAAATACATCTTCTGATGGAATAAATGAGACAAAATAATTCGATATATAGTTTGAAAACATTTTTCTATTTTAAGTTTTAATAATTTGCAATACAATTAAATTTAAAAAGGATAGCCAACAGAAAATCCACTGAAACAACTTTAACAAAATCATGAAAAGCATTATAACAAAAGAAATTATAAGTAAAGGATATACTTACACGCAGTATATAAATCTAATTAACAATTTACTTAACGAAGGCAGAACAACGGGTAATGACCAATCAGAAATAAAGATAAACTTCACTAATATCAATGCCCATAGAATGAAGCGGTTGTATAACACAACCAGGATAATTGATGAATTAAAAAAAGAAACCGTTGATCTACAAGATAAATGGATATGGCTTGTAATTACTGAAGCATGGTGCGGTGACGCTGCACAAAACAACCCGGTCATTGCAAAGATAGCTGAAATCAATCCTGATATTGAGTTGAAATTTATTTTGAGAGATGAAAATCTAAGCGTAATGGATGCATACTTAACAAACGGGAGTCGGTCTATCCCAAAACTTATTTGTTTAGAGTCAAAAACACTCGATGAAATCGGTACCTGGGGTCCTCGTCCTAAAGCCGCTCAAAAAAGAGTCATGAAGGACAAAGCTAATCCAAACGTAACACACGATGAAATGGTTAAAAATAACCAAATATGGTACTTAGAAGATAAAACCATCTCAATTCAAAATGAGTATCTTGAGCTAATCAAAAAATGGAAGTGGAAATCTTCCAAAAATAAAAAATGATTAATCTTATAATAAAATTTCAAACAAGGTCAAGAACATTTCATATTTGTATTTTAACCTTTTACTCTTTTAACTCTAATTTATAAAGATAGAACTGAAAACAATTCATTATGAAAAAAATAATTTTACAACTTGTTTTAATAGCAACTTTTATTTCAGTAAACACCGTTCAGAATCATCCTGTTGACAACATATTACCAAATCCAATCTTTCAATACAAATTGCCAAATGGTTTGAACGTTGTAACCGTTCCCTTTAATAGTCCTGGAATTGCCGCATTCATAATTGTTGTCCGGGCGGGCTCTAGAAATGAAGTAGAAGAGGGTGTCACTGGATTCGCTCATTTCTTTGAACACATGATGTTCAGGGGTACAGATAAATATTCAAAGGAACAATATGATGACGTATTAAAATCTATCGGTGCGACTTCAAACGCATACACATCAAACGATAGAACTGTTTACCACATAGTCGGTGATGCCAACAAGTTAAAGTTAATGTTTGAAATTGAATCGGACAGATTTCAGAACTTGCATTATTCGGAACACGATTTTAAAACCGAAGCCGGGGCTGTAAAGGGAGAGTACACAAAAAATCGTGCAAGTCCATACGGACAATTGGAAGAAAAAATAAAGGAGACTGCGTTCGTTAAACATACTTACAGGCATACAACTATGGGCTTCTATGAAGATGTCGTCAATATGCCTAATCAATACGATTACTCATTGAAATTTTTTGAAAGGTTTTATAAACCAGAATATTGTACAATAATTGTAACCGGTGATGTTAATCCTGACAATGTAAATTCGCTCGCTGAAAAATATTTTGGTAAATGGGAACGGGGAAACTATACGCCTGATATACCTGTGGAGCCACAACAAAACGAAAAACGATATGTTCATATACAAAATGCTTCGATTCCACCATATCTCTCACTTAATTATAAGGGTCCTGCATACAGTGATAAGGAAATCGATATACCGGCGCTGAAAGTTATATCAAGTATATTGTTTTCGAAAAGATCAGAACTCTACCGGAAACTAATTGTGAAGGAAAATAAAGTGCGGTATATATACGGTAATATTCCGACAAGCCGTGATCCCGACCTGATAGAAATTAATGTTTCTCTTGTAAAAAGAGAAGATTTTCCGTACGTACTAAATGAAATTGAAAATGCAATTGATAAACTCAAAACAACACCCTTAGAAGATAATCTTATTAAAGATGCAATCTCAAATGTAAAATACAGTTTTGCAATGAGGCTTGATACTCCGGGTTCTGTAGCACATTCACTCGCACATTATATTTCGCTAACCGGGGATCCCGAATCGCTTAACAAACATTTTTCTTTGTATGATAATATTACGAAGGAAAATATTATTAAGATTGCAAATAAATATTTTGTAGATAAAACTTTAACTGTTGCAACAATATCCTCGGAAGAAAGTGAAAAACTAAATTAAATTGTTCCTAAATCTCATAATTAATTAAACCCTTAATATAAATGTACCAAATAATTGCTTACATCTTTTTAATATTTATACTCGTTCCAAGAACCTTCTGTCAGGAAATCATCGAATTAAAATTACCCGCGACAAATAAAATCACAATTAAATTCATGTTCACGAATGGCTCAGTATCCGATCCTACCGGAAAAGAAGGTTTAACCAATCTAACAGCGAATCTGGTAACCTCTGGCGGAACAGAGAATCTTACTTATAATCAGATTCAGGAAATTGTATACCCGATGGCAGCAAGGTATAATGCTTCTGTAGACAAAGAAGTCACCGTTTTTACTTTTAACATACATAAAGATTTCTTAGAAGATTTTTATCCCGTTTTAAAAGGATTAATCTTGAATCCCTCTTTCACCGAAACCGATTTTAAAAGAGTAAAAATAAGTCAACAAAATTATGTTGACCAAATCATACGCTCATCTTCTGATGAAGAATACAGTAAGAAGGCATTAGAAGATTTTCTCTTTAGGGGTACAAGATACCAGCACATGATAGAAGGAAAATCCGAAAGTGTAAAAGCTATTACACTCAATGATGTTAAGTCACACTACGAAAACATGTTTACACGAAACAATTTATTGATAGGTATCGCAGGAGATTATCCGGACGACTTTGTAAAAAGACTCAAAGAAGATATGCGGAAATTGCCAGACAAAAATCCACTTCCGCCCATTGTCAAAAAACCTAAAATTAACGATGGAATAAATGTAGAAATAATTTCTAAGGAAGATGCATTTGGCTCGGCAATATTCATGGGTTTTCCAATTGATGTAACACGTGCAGATGATGAATTCGCTGCACTTATGATTGCAAACTCATATCTTGGTGAGCATAGAAAGTCATATGGTATTCTGTACAATAAACTCCGCACTACAAGATCAATGAACTATGGAGATTACTCTTACATTGAGTGGTTTGATAGAGGTGGTTATAATTCGCAACCACCTTCTGGATTCCCACGGTCTACAAACTATTTCTCAATATGGATAAGACCTGTACAAATTGCAAAACAGTTAAAACTTCAATATCCCGAACTTTCTAATATTAAAATCGGACATGCTCACTTTTCAATAAGACTTGCAATCAGAGAAATCGAAAAACTAATTAATGAGGGTATGTCAAAAAAAGATTTCGAAGACACAAGGGAGTTTTTAAGAAGTTATATTAAACTTTACGTTCAGGAACCCGAAGAACGTCTCGGTTATTTAATGGATTCAAAATTTTACGAAAGGAAAGATTATATAAGTGAACTGGATACTTTGTTAGCAAACCTAACACTCGATGACGTAAACAATGCTATTAAGAAGTACTGGCAGGTGAACAACATGTATATCACAATCGTAACAGACGAAAGCGAGGCGGAAAAACTTGCCGAAAGTATAGAAGGAAATTTAACATCACCTATGAGTTATTCAAACCTGGTTAAAGAAGGGTTGCCTTTAGACATAATAAATGAAGATGATGTTGTGGCAGATTATAAACTAAACATAAAATCTGTATCTATAATAAACAACGAGGATACATTCTCAAAATAGAAAATTTTAATGATACAATTAATTATCGGAGGATTAGCTCTTAGCACAATACATGCTCTTATTCCGAACCACTGGATACCAATTGTCGCAATTAGCAAATCAGAAAAATGGTCTAGACGAGAGGCAATCGAATTCACATTAATAATTGGGTCAGCACATACGATAAGCTCAATTATGATAGGTATAATAATAGGTTTAATCGGATACAAACTAAGCGAAACTTTAAGTTTCATTACTAATATTGCAGCTCCCTTATTACTCATTATTTTAGGAATTATTTTCGTTATTCTAAATAAGAGTCATCATCATCACAAAACTATCAATTCAAATGAAATCACCGAAAGTTCTAAAAGGTCAAAGTTCGCTATCATATCAACACTGGGATTAGCAATGTTCCTTTCCCCTTGTCTGGAAATAGAAGCCTATTATTTTACAGCTGGTGCTTTAGGATGGATGGGAATAGCAACGCTTTCAATTATTTATCTTTTTTCAACTGTATTTATTATGATATTTTTGGTGGACCTTAGCAGGAGGGGAATTGATAAGTTAAATATAAAGTTACATTTCTTTGAACACAACGAAAAAGCAATAGCTGGTATTGTTTTAATCGTGCTGGGAATTGTTACTTACTCAGTTAAATTATGACTGTGCTGTTAGTCTTTAAAAATATATAAATTATTGAATCATATTCACAAAGGACATAATAACGTAAATCAAAATATTAAAAACATTAAGAGTGCTCTCTTTATTAACTTAATATTTACTTTTATTGAATTAACAGGCGGTATTCTATCAAACAGTGTTGCAATTATTTCCGATGCAGTTCATGATCTCGGGGATACTATTGCCCTCTCTTTCTCCCTGTTTAGTGAGAAGTTTGCCAGGAAGAAAGATGTTGATCAAAATTATACTTACGGTTTAAACAGACTGCCGCTGCTAAGTGCATTCGTAAATTCAATTATACTTTTAATTGGGTCTGCAATTATTTTATACAATGCTATACCAAGACTATTTAATCCGGAACCACCACATGCTGGAATAATGATCCTTATTGCCGTGGTCGGTATCGCTGCGAACGGCTGGGCAATGTTAAAACTCAAAAGAAACAAAGGATTGAACTCAAAAGTATTATCCCTGCATATTCTCGAAGATGTATTGGGCTGGGCTTCAATACTAATAGGAGCTATTCTGATTTATTTTCTAGATCTGCCTGTAATCGATCCAATTCTATCAATCCTTATTACTCTTTACATCCTGTACAATGTTTTCAAAAACATTCGTTCCGCATATCAATTGTTCATGCAAAAGTCTCCCGAATCAATAGAAGCTGTTGACATCTTGAACTTTATTAATAAATTCGAAGATGTCAAAACTGTTGAAGATTTTCACGTCTGGTCACTAGAAGGGACTCAACACGTATTGACTGCCCATGTTTTAGTACAGGATGATCTTGATACTGCATCCAAGAAGATGTTAAAGAAAAAAATAAGGGATGGAGTAAAGAAGTTTGGTGATATACATTCTACTTTAGAAATTGAGAATGAATCCGATGTGTGTAATGATCACTGCGACTAAATAATTTTAAATTTTAAATGCAAAATGTTGAATGATAAAAAGTAAAGCGTTGGTTATTTCAGCTCACCTGAGATGGTAACCACAAGTCTTCTGCTACCGCCGTGATTTCTATGTTCGCATAAATAAATTCCCTGCCACGTACCAAGATTAAAAGAACCGTTCTTTATAGGAATCGTTATACTGCTCCCTATAATAGAAGTTTTTATATGAGATGTCATGTCGTCAAGACCTTCAAAAGTGTGTTGATAATAGCCAGCCTCTTCCGGTACCATTGTGTTAAAATGAGTTTCCATGTCAGCCCTGACGGTCGGATCAGCATTCTCATTTATTGAAAGAGAAGCCGAAGTATGCTGAATTAAAATGTGTGCAATGCCCACGGAGAATTTCTTTACTTCGGGAATATGTTTTAAAACCTCGCTCGTAACAAGATGAAATCCTCTTTGCTTTGGAGACAGTGTTATTTCCTTTTGGAACCAGCTCATTTCTCAATTTTAAAATTACTATCATCATCATCACTACAAATATACTCCCTTACATCCCACCACGGATCGATAAAATCGTCACTTGCTTTCGAAATTCCTTTGGGGATTACCCTGTACTCTCCATCCTCATCCGTAAACTTGAAAATTAAAATGTGTTTCCAGCCTTCCCCGCCTATCTCAGTTATAACAACGTCACTTGTAGAAAAAAGAATGTTATAAAAATCGGGGTAATAGTTATTAATTTTGAATGTGTTGACATCTAATCCCTCTTTTTCAAGCCACTTTACAGAAATGTAATCACGAAGTTTATCCTTTTCCGGTTGTGTAAACAAATCAAGAATCTTCGCAGTGACCATCTCCATTTTGAAAGTAGAGAGATCATCAGCTATTGGTTTAGAAATGGAAGCTGATACAGCAAAAAAAGTAATTAATATATATAACAATATTTTCCTCATGATATTAATGATTAATTTAAATAAAGTAAAATTTTATTATAGTATTTAAAATAAACCTAAAACTTCCTTCCAGTTTTTCCAGGTAAGTCTTCTTTTGTTTTTAATATCTCTGTTATAAGGACGGTCATAAAGAATGTGCTCCCATTCAGGAGTTGCGGCACCTTTTATCTCTGGACGGTCATCAATAAGTATTTTACCTTTGATAAGGGTTTTATCTTTTGTAATAATTAGCTTTTTGGTCCATTTTCTACCAAGGTGTTCATCAACCCATTCATATTTTTCGAGGACACAATTTTCGTAATCGCTCAGTGGTGCCGAACAGATGAAAACCTCAAATCCACGCTCCGATAATTTATTCACGGCTTCGATACCACCGGGTACAACCGGTAGAGATCGAATAAATCCCGTGCTTGTATAAACATCTCTTACCAATTTCCATACTTCCCGCGGATACTGCTCTTTCATGTAGAACAAACTGCGTTTTTCTAAAGGTACGTAAAACTCATCAGGATATTTCTCCCTCCATCTTTTTAAAAACTCACTGTCAAAATCAGCAAGTACGTCATCCATATCGACAAGTATAATCAAGGTGATTGAATTTTAAGTTTAACGAACAACATTTCCAAATTCATTAGAAAGAAATTTCTAAATAGAATGATTAATATAATAATAATATCAATTAGTTTTGAGCAAATTATACGTTTTAAAACAATCTATTTTGGTTAGAATTTTCAAGTAACAATTTTTAATTTTTAATAGATTCTCAATTTACAAAACTTAAAATAGTGTCTTCGCTGGACTGAAAAATTAATAATTGCAAATTCATTGAAAATTGAAAATTAAAAATTGTAAATTGAAGATAACACTTTTAAATAAAATACATATCCTGTTTTCACTTTGATAAGATTAAATGACATAACCGTAAAATTCAACAACGCGTACATTTTAAAAGATTTTAATCTCACAATTGAAAAAGGTGATAAGGTTCTAATCTCGGGTAAATCAGGAATCGGAAAGTCAACACTGCTAAAGCTGCTTCTTGGTTTTACGCTTCCTGACAACGGAAACATTCATTTCAACAACACAATACTCAACAAAGACAACATCTGGGAATTTAGAAAGAGTGTAGCATACGTAAGCCAGGATTTAGACATAGGGGAGGGGAAAGTGAGAGAGCTTATTAAAAATATTTTCATGTTTAAATCGAATTCAAAAGCTGCTTTTAACAAAGACAACTTGACCAACCTGCTGCAGGTATTCGATTTAGATGAAGAAATACTCTCTAAAAATTATGAGGAGTTATCCGGAGGCGAAAAACAAAGAATAGTTATCATCATTTCCGTATTACTTCAACGTGACATTTTTCTCCTCGATGAAATTTCATCAGCACTCGATGAAAACTTAAAAAAGAAAGTTATCAATTATTTTCTTGATCAAAAAGATTTAACTGTGATTATCGTATCGCATGATACCAATCACATACAAAAAAACCAACTCAGAACAATAAATTTAGAAAATCCATCATGACTACAATAGATATTCCTTACACTTCGCTTTTATTACTGTTTTTACTCTTAATAATTCCCTTGGTGTTCTTTTATGTTTATAAAATTAAACTTCTAAAATCTTCTTTAATCGCTGTAGTAAGAATGACTGTCCAGTTATTTCTTGTGGGAATTTACATTCAGTACCTGTTTGAGTTAAGCAATAATCTTGTTAATATTCTTTGGGTCGTATTAATGATAATTTTTGCATCTTTCTCCGTAATAAGAAGTGCCGAACTTAATTTAAAGAAATTTTTAGTGCCAACCTTTTTATCGCTGCTTTTCGGGGTTATGATAGTTCTGCTCTACATAAACGGAGTAGTCATAAACATAGGAAACATCTTCGATGCAAAATATCTTATTGTCATTGGGGGAATGCTTATAGGTAATTCCTTAAGAGGTAATATTATTGGTATAAATAATTTTTACCAGAATATTAAAAGAAATGAGAACAGGTATCTTTATACTTTGTCAGCAGGTGCGACAAAATCAGAAGCTTTGATTCCGTTTTTCAGAACAGGTCTTTCGGATGCGTTGAAACCGACTATCGCTAACATGGCAACTATAGGAATTGTTTTTCTTCCCGGTATGATGACGGGACAAATACTCGGTGGAGCAGACCCGTTAGTAGCAGTAAAATATCAAATTTTGATTATGGTAGCAATATTTGTAAGTTCATTTATGTGTATAGGTCTTACAATATTGTTAACTGTTAAAAGCTGTTTTAATGGTTATGGTATTTTGGATAAGAGCATATTCAAGGTGAAGAACTCCAAAAAACTCAAAGGTAAACCGGCATGATCATCTTATCTTCCTTAGTTTTTCTCTCTCCTTCACTTTTAAACCCTTAACAACCATGTCATAAGAATGATTGATCATTCTTAGAATTTCTTTCTGTGGGATCGTCCCATCGACGACAATTGTGTTCCAGTGCTTTTTGTTCATGTGATAGCCCGGTTGAACTGCTTCATACCTTTCCCGTAATTCTATTGCAAGCTCCGGCTCACACTTTAGATTCATTTGTAAGGGGACCTCGAAACCTGTCAGCATAAATATCTTGCTCATGACTTTGTAAACAAGTGTATCCTTATCAAAAGGAAACCCTTCCGTAACACCTTTTTTCTTCAGACAGTAATTTCGTAAATATTCAAGGTCCATAGTGAGTTGTTATGTATAAGATAAGAATTTTTAAATATAAGTTTACCTTAAAAAAATCATTTTCCTGCTTTGAGTATTATTCCCAACTTTTAGTCTGTATACATACACTCCTGAACTAACTAAACTTCCATTATTATCTTTTCCATCCCATGTAATAGATTTGCATCCAGGCATATGTAACCCGTCTACGAGGGTTCTGATTTTCTTTCCAAGCAAATTGTAAACTGATAAATTTACTTTATATCTTTTTAATAAATCGTACTTAATTACTGTTGTGGGATTAAATGGGTTTGGGTAATTTTGATATAGTTCATAATCAGAAGGTGCAAACTGCTTCGGATTTTTATTTATAATCGTTGTACTATCTACAAGAGCTGTCCATAAACTTGGGAAACCATTATCTACTCTTGTCCATACCGGACGGACGATATCATTATGAGCGCTTACACCAATATAATGACCTATAAAATTATTTGGAAAGGGAGAAAATGGGTCTTCACTTATTTTGAAATTCATGAACGTATTACCGCCATCTTTCGAAAGAGCCATGTATACATCTGTTTGGAAGGATGTATAGTTACGTCGGTCATAAAAAACGAAATATAGATAACCGTTTGTTTGATCAATAGTCATCCAGGCAAAAAACTGATGTTTCCCAGGCGGATCGTTATTTACTCGAATAGGTAAACTCCAATTCAATCCACCATTGGTAGATCTAACTAACCATACATCGGTATCATTATAACCGCTCCGTTGGTCTGTCCAGCATATGTAGATATTTCCGTTGTAAATACTCGGACTAAGATCACAATTTATAATAGGAAACCCGGGAACAATTTGCACACCGGGGACATTGAAAACCAACCAGTTAATATGATAGCCCAAAACATTTATGTCATTTGCTAACCAGGTTAGTCCCTCATCAGTAGATTTATCAAACATAAGACCTTCCGGACCCATCCAGGTTATATAAACCTCATTGTTTGGTCCAACGGCAGGCATTGGAGCATGATCGCTATAGTTGCTTCCCCGTGCATTGCCTTTTTTATCACTTATAATAACAGGCGTTGACCAGGTAAGCCCGCCATCATTTGAACGTGATAACTGAATCTCGGAGCTGTCTTGCGGATTAGAACTTCCATGTACATCGAATTGAGCCCAGGTAACATATAGATTACCATCGGTATGATTTATAACTGCCCATTCCTTGTCGTTGTCTTTAGTCCCATTTACACCTGTGTATGAACCATTTGACCAGCTTCCTCCTAAGGAAGTAGTTTTCTGACAAACCACACGACTCATATCAGGCACAAGGTGGAAGTAATAGTAATTACCATTATTGTGTGTAAGGACACAAGGATCTCCAATAACTCCGAATGATGAGTTCAGGACACCGTGCTGCCAGGTCACTCCAGCATCGGTAGAGTAGTAATAATTATCTGAGTTGGACCCGACCAATATATGATTCGTGTTGTTGGGATTTATTACGATTGAAGGCTCTACAGGTTCATAGGAATTTATAGAACCTCCTACCTGCACATTTTGATATTGGGCAATAATAGATTTACCAAATACACAATGAAGAAGTATCAAGAAAAAAAGAAAATATCTTTGCATTAAAAACCTCCATTATGTTTTATAATTACAGATTTAATTTAATAACAAGAGTACTCTGATACCTTTATTCATTAATATTCTATAACATTAATACTTTAGGAGAATATATATTAATATTTACGGTTTAATAATATATTCTGTTTCAAGATTGAATCAGATATATTTGTTTAAATTTGAAACGAAAAAATGCTAAAACCCACTTTCCAGACTGTTTTATAACTTTTTTTTTCGATTAATTTTGGATAAATTGATAGGTTAGATTAAAGATATTAACAGAAAAAAACATGGATAATAAAAATAAAGTACCACCCGCTAAAAAACCAAGAAAAGTTAAAGGCAGAGTGGAAATTGATATTCAAAAATGTAAAGGTTGTGAACTTTGCATTGCGTCCTGTAAAGAAGATACTCTTAAACTCTCAAAGGAGATAAATAATTTAGGTTATAGATACACTGTAGTTGTGAATGATGAATGTACCGGGTGTGTAAACTGTGCACTTATTTGTCCTGATGGGGTGATTAAAGTTTACAGAACTTCTCCTAAGAAAAAAGAACACATCGCAACAATCAAAGACGTCAAATCATCCATCAACGTAAAAATTGAAGATACTTCTACATAATATAAGTTAATTAGGATAATATATAAACACATCGAATATGGAAAACAAAGAAGATATAAGATTAATGAAAGGCAACGAAGCATTTGCAGAAGCCGGCATACAGGCAGGAGCTGATGCTTATTTCGGATACCCAATAACACCTCAATCAGAAGTTCTGGAATACCTTTCGAGAGAGATGCCCAAAAGAGGAGGTGTTGTACTACAGGCTGAGAGTGAAGTCGCTTCTATCAATATGATATACGGAGCTGCGGGTGCGGGTGCAAGAGTTATGACCTCATCATCTTCTCCCGGAATTAGTCTTATGCAGGAAGGTCTTTCTTATATTGCTGCAGCTGAACTTCCCTGTCTTCTCCTGAATGTAAATCGCGGTGGTCCCGGGTTAGGAACTATACAACCTTCACAAGGGGATTATTTCCAGGCAACAAAAGGAGGTGGACACGGTGATTACTATGTTATTGTTTTAGCTCCAGCCTCAGTACAGGAAATGGCGGACTTCGTTTTCCTTGGATTCGAACTCGCAGACAAGTACAGGAACCCTGTAATGATGTTAACTGACGGTGCGATAGGACAAATGATGGAAAAAGTAATATTTCATAAAAGAGAAATTAAAAAAACACCAAAACCCTGGGCAACAAAAGGAAAATCCAAACAGAGAGCAAGAAATATCATTACTTCTTTATTTATAAAACCAGAAAAGATGGAAGAAGTAAACAACAAACTTGTGAAAAAATATGAAGAAATAAATAAGAACGAGGTCAGGTATCAGGAAATAATGACAGAAGATGCAGAATATGTACTTGTTGCTTACGGTCTTGCTGCAAGAATCTCCCATAAAACAGTTTTGTTAGCACGGGAAAAAGGATTAAAGGTTGGTTTGTTTAGACCAATAACTCTTTACCCGTTTCCCAAAAAGAGACTTAATGAAATAGCCCAAAATTTGAAAGGTGCTATGTCATTAGAAATGAATTCCGGACAGATGGTAGAAGACATCCGTCTTTCTGTTGAAGGGAAAATACCCGTAGGTTATCACGGCAGAATGGGCGGGATAATACCAACCCCGGAAGAAACTTTAGAAAAATTAGAAATTTTTATTAAAAATAATAATTAATAAAAGTCTATGTCTAATAAAGAAACAATTACCGAAGATACAA
>CAYYJH010000023.1:27016-33586 GCA_964472195.1 uncultured Ignavibacteriaceae bacterium
AAAAAAGGCTTTGATCAACGGGTTCAATTATCAACGGCTTAATAAAGGAACATGTTTTATAGAAATAGTTTCAAACTGTCCTTCTAATTGGAAAATGACACCTCTCGTTTCAAATGAATTCGTCGAAAATGAAATGTTAAAATATTATCCTCTTGGAGATATAAAAGTACCATCGAGGGAAGACTTAACAGAACCTTCAGCAAAGGAGGATGCCCAATAATATGTTAGAAGAAATTATCATAGCCGGCTTTGGCGGGCAAGGTGTTTTATCTATGGGGCAAACTCTTGCTTATTCAGCAATGGTTGAGGGAAAAGAGGTTTCCTGGATGCCTTCTTACGGACCAGAAATGAGAGGGGGAACAGCAAACTGTATTACTATTGTGTCCGATTCACCAATAAGCTCTCCTATCATAACCAATTTTGATACAGCAATTGTACTTAATCAACCTTCGATGGAAAAATTCGAGTCCAGAGTTAAACCAGGGGGCATTATTGTTTACGAATCAACAAACATAATACAGTCATCTGACAGAAAAGACATAGAAATATATGCAATACCCGGCGTAGATGAAGCCAATAAACTAAACAACGTAAAAGTCGCAAATATGATCATGCTCGGTGCTTATCTTGCAAAAAAACCTATCATTAAGTTAGATTCAATTATCGAAGCCCTAAAGAAGGTTCTGCCAGATAGATATCACAATTTGCTTCCTTTAAATAGACAGGCTCTGGAAGCAGGACAGGAATTAATGAAAAATATAATGGTCACAGCGGTTAGCTGATTAAAAATTTTACTTTTTATAATTTTAATCTATTCTCTTGAATTTAGGGAATAGATTTTTTTGTTTGTATTAGTGCTTAATGAATACGGTGACAGACAAAAACAATTTTCTAAAAGTGGGTGGAAACAAGCTGAACTACGAGATTATCAACTCAGAGTGGTTTACACCAAACGAACCATTATTAGTTTTTTTGCATGATGGTTTAGGAAGTATTCAACAGTGGGGTGATTTTCCAAAATCTTTGAGTAATACAACCGGTTTTCCTGCATTATTATATGATAGATACGGATATGGTAAATCTGAAAAGCTAACAAAACCTCATGAACTGAATTACTTTGAACATGAAGCATTAATTGTTTTACCCGAAGTTTTAAAAATATTAAATATCAAAAATAAATTAATATTAATCGGACACAGTGACGGCGGCACAATAGCTCTGTTATATGCAGCCGTGTTTCCCGGTAACGTAAATTGTGTTTTAACGGAAGCTGCACACGTTTTCACAGAAGACCAAACACTTGAGGGTATCCGTAGTACAGTCAATAAGTTTGAAAATGGAAACTTTAAAAAATTCTTATCCAGCTATCATGGAAATAACACCGAAAGTATGTTTTATGGGTGGTCAAATCTATGGTTAGACAAAAATTTCAATTGCTGGAATATTAAAGGCTCTTTACAAAAAATAAAATGTCCTGTGTTTGCAATACAAGGCGACAACGACAAATACGGCTCTGTTGCTCATGTAAATTTAATCGTAAACGAGTCTTGTGGCCCGTCAGAATGCTTGATAATAAAGAATTGTGGTCACATACCTCACAATCAAGCCAGAGATTTCGTTTTAGAAAAAATGAAAACTTTTATATTTAAATATTATTGAATAACTTCTATTATAAAGTAAGACAAACTTCATTTAACAAAATTAAATGAGCAGGTCTCAAAAAGTGTTCGCGAGATTAATTGTACCAGTTGGTATATTCGCAATTGCGATGGGAATACTTGAGGCAATCGTTGTAGTTTACATCAGAAAACTTTATCACCCAACTGGTTTTGACTTTCCTTTAAAAGCCACATCTCCTGAGTTAATCCACACAGAATTAATCAGAGAAATCACTACGATTATAATGCTTGTGATGATAGCTGTAATTGCGGGCAAGAATTTCTTACAAAAATTTTCTTACTTCATTTATTGTTTTGGAGTGTGGGATATTTTCTATTATGTTGGACTGAAATTATTTCTTAATTGGCCCCCATCTTTTCTTACGTGGGATGTTTTATTCTTAATACCCGTTCCATGGATAGGACCTGTACTCGCACCAATTATCTGTTCTCTGACAATGATTCTCCTCGCGACATGTATCATTTATTTACAAGGAAGAGGTTATGATGTGCGTTTGAAGTTTTCTAGCTGGGCATTGATTATTATTGGAGCCGTTATGATTTTATCTTCCTTCATCTGGGATTTTGCCGGTATAATAATCGGGAGAGGTTTCCTTTCTGAATTCTGGAGACTCGCTACGAGTGTAAAATTCCAAAATATTGTTACACACTATATTCCTCAATATTTTAATTGGTACTTGTTCGCGGTTGGAGAAATATTTATTGTCACTGCTATCATATTAACAATAAAGCGTGCTAAGATTAAATCTGGATAGATTAATATTTGATGCTATCCATCAAAAGAATTATTCTGTTCCTTATCTGCCAGACTAATTAAATACTAATCGGTATCGGTTTCTTTTACATCCTTAAGTAATTCTTTTGCAAGCTTAGCATCCTCAGGCATAACCCTGAATTCAACCGGTCCTGTTATCGGATTGAAACCTGTACCAAGTACGCCAACCCCAAAAAGATCCTGTACTCCCTCACCTTTTGCAAGGTACTGTATCTTTGCTTCATCTAAAATTGATTTAACCAGTGCCACGATTCCTTCGCTCCCGGTTTTAAAAATGGTTACTAATCTTTCATGATCTATGTCTGACATGTGTATTCTCCGCGTTTTTTTTATAAAAATATTAAAACTTTATTCTGCTTTTAAACCTTTTATCCTAAACGATAAAGAAATTGAGGTGATACCAAAAAGCAAAGTGAAAATTCCAAAAACAAAAATAATTGCTATTGCACCCGCTAATTCGTTCACAATAATTAATATTCCAAAGAGAAAAGAAAATAATCCGTTTAATATACCCATCCATTCGTTCTTGATGACTTTCCTCAGTTTTATTGAGAAAATTATTTGAAATATTCCGATAACAATAGCCCAGAAAGCTATAATGAACATAATTATTTCTAATGAGGAAATAGGTTGAGCGAGTAATAATATTCCAATAATTACCCATAAGATTCCTTCAATTATCCTTAGGATACGGTTGCCACTAACGATTAATGCATCAATAACAAAAAACACACCCGACACTATTGCCAAAATTCCAAAGAATAACAGAAGTGTTTCCAATACTAATCCCGGTGAAAAGAGAGCTAACAGTCCGAAAATGATAGCAAAGATTCCTCTCAACAGTAAAACCCACCAGCTTTTTTGTATCTCCGAAGTCATGTTTTTATTGGTTTAGTTTATAAGAATAGTTTTTAAATTAAATCACAAAATCATTCTTGAACATTTCAATTCAATAGTAATTTGTATTTGTGAAATTAAATGGTTTCGAATGTTTTCATTAAAACCTTTCATCTTTATCTTTTGATTCTTTTAACTCATCTAATGCTTCTTTATCACTTTTCTTGCTCTGCACGGTGATGTATTTCAGTGTACCGTCCGGGTTGAAAATCTTCATCCTGTGATAGTATGTAAGAAGGTATATTGTACCGTCAGGCGATACAGCAATATAGTCTTCTTCCTCTAAAACACCACCCTCTATCAAATCGGTAAATATCGTCTCGAATGAATTTGTCTTTTGAGAAAACTTTATAAGGTGTGTATTACTATTTTCATCGTTTCCAAGAATATAAACATTCCCTTCAGAATCAGTGCATGGTTTGCCTTCTTTATAATTAAGGGGAATAACTACTGACCAAATTTTATCTCCTTCTCTGTTATATTTAGCAAGCTCTCCATTGCTTGATGTCCTGTCCATCATGTATATATAACCATCCCAACCAAAATTAACTCTAACACTATCTGAGTAAATATTTTTAGGTTTATCCCCGAGTTCTTTAACATCATCAGGCGAATCATTATATTCTTCTTTCTGAATATCGATCTTAGAATCATTTTTTGTAAAAACATTTTTCAGCATATCTAGAAAACTTTTTTCTTTTACTTTCTCACCTGCAGCTTTGGGTCTTTCTTTCCAAAGAGAAGCGCGAGTTCCGTCATGGTTGAACCTTATAATTTTATTATTTATAAAAGCAATGATAGTGCCATCCTTATCACATAAAAGACTATCGCACCCCATCATATTAAACGGATAAGGATTTTTCTCTGATTTTTGTACACCATTTAATTTACGTACCGTAGAGCCATCTTTTAATGAAAGTTCCAAAAGTGAATGCCTTTGTTTGTTCCACAAATAAAGACTGTTATCATTTGTAACTGTGATGCCTGTATCATCATAAGGATAGCCTAATCCTTTTCTTGTCCATCGAGTTTTTAAATCCGGACTAAACGCCCACACAATAAAATCCTCTTCACCATCATCTGCACTTGCAACATACAGATTCCCTAATCTATCCATTGTAACATCCGCAATGTTGTACCAGTAAGGGAGTTTTTCCTGAATGACAGTTTCGTCAAGACATAGAAACCATCTTTCAATTATCTTGGGAGGATGAAGTCTGAACCATAAATCATCGGGTAGATAAATCTGAGAATCGCAAAATTCACAGGTGACCATTCTGTCAGAGCCATCGATTTCAAGATTCCCTGCACATGAAGGACAAGTAAACAAAACAGGCTTCGCTGATACCGGAAGCTTATAATTTTCTTTCCTCTTTATAAACATGTCATCATCTTCACCGATTAAGTATTTTGCAGAAGGGAACTTCTCTTTTAAAAACTCAGGTGCACATCTAATTGAAATCTCATTCTTACACTTTTTGCACTCATAGATACCTTTACTCAACAATCCTTCTATAAGATTTGTATCAACTTTTGTTTTACACTTTTCACATCTTGCATTCATTTTCCCAAATAGATAATTAAAAGTAAACTCACCCGTAAAAACCGTTGATGTTTGTGCCTGTTTAGAGTCAAAATCAGGGGTTTCTTTTACGGCATCATCCAGCAAAGATAACCAAAGATCATTGTTTAATTCGTTTGTCTTGTTACATTTGCTGCAAAAAACATCGTTCACTAATGCGTTTACTGGAAGCGGGTTTCCACAGAAGTTACATTTCGTCTTTATTTCAAAACAGATACTTATCATACATTTAATATTGATTATACAAAAAACTTCAACGCTTTATGCGCTCCACTCTCTAAATTCAATTCTTTTATTCCTTCGTAAGGCGTGTTGGGATGTCTCAGCATCCAGGAGTTTATCCATGTTATTCCAGTATTCAACTTTGCTGCAATTCTTTGTGCTTTCTTTAAATTCTCCGTCCAGATAGTTGAAGCAAATCCAAACTTATAATTACCCAACATTGAAACCACGTCTTCTTCATTTTTAAATGTATATAATACTACGACGGGTCCAAAAACATCTTCCTTACTTGTTTTACAATTAAAGCCAAGATTTTTGATAACGGTTGGTTCAACAAATATTCCATTCTTTACACTTGCGGAATTTAAAGAATCTGTTTTTGCTTTGCTACCTCCGCAAAGAATTTCAGCACCTGCCTCTTTTGCCGATTCAACATAAGATAGAACTTTATCGAGATACTCATTTGAGACCACTGCACCTATATGTGTATCGTTTTTGAGAGGATCTCCAACTTTCAAATATTTAGCTTTCTCAACAAAATCTTTTTTAAACTTTTCATATAAAGATATTTCAATATAGATTTTCGAGCACCCTAAACAATTCTCACCGTTATTTGAAAAAGAAGAATAAATTGTCGATTCAAGCATCGCATCATAATTACAATCTTCAAAAACGATGCAAGGATTCTTTCCTCCTAATTCCAGCATAATTTCTTTTGAAGCAGATTCATTTGCGATTTGCGTACCCGTTTTCGCACTTCCGGAAAAAGTAATAGCATCTATTCTTGGATTTAATACAATTGCAGTACCAACTTTATTCACAAATCCGTGAAGAACACTAAGGACACCGTCGGGTAATCCAGCTTCAATACATAACTCAGAAAACAAATAAGCTGTCATAGGAGATAACACCGGGGGGTTGGCAATCACACAGTTCCCTGTGGCTAATGCGGGGGCAATCTTCCATGTTAGTGAAAATAAAGGAAGATTCATTGATGAAATAGCTCCTACAAATCCATAAGGCTTAAGGGGCGATCGATGCTTGCTTGTAAGTAGCTTTGTCGAAGAAGCAAAAAACTCTAAATTATTTATTGCTGATGGAATATCAATATTTTTTATTAACCATAGCGGTTTACCCGTATCATTACACTCCGCTAAAGCAAGTTTGTCAAAATTCTTTCTCATTTTAGCTGCAATCCAGAGCATTAAGTTACAACGATCTTCAACCGATGTGATCGACCAAACAGGCAAAGCCTTTTCTGCAGACTGAATTGCAAGATCGATATCTCCTTTACCTGAGTCCGGTGTCATTGTATATACTTCACCGGTGGCAGGATTATAATTATTGATATAATTACTATTGTAGGGGGTTGTTAGTATTCCAGCTATGTAGTTTTTGATTTTTTCCATAAATAA
>CAYYJH010000024.1:0-33305 GCA_964472195.1 uncultured Ignavibacteriaceae bacterium
GTTAAAAGATTTCGTACCTCATATTTTTGGTCTTTCTACGAGTGAAGAAGACGATAAAAAGGAAACGTAACAAACTAAAATCCCGCAACGGAAGGGATCTATAGTGTGGCGATGTGATAAATTAAGATTTCAAGCTGTCAGGAGGGGACTCCTGGCAGCACGTTAGTAATTTATACATTTAACTTGATATTATTTTTAAGGATTATTAGGTTGATTTTAAAATAAAAAAGATGAAGCAAAAAGTATTTACAGCAGTAATACACAAAGAAGATAATTTCTATGTTTCCGAATGTCCTGAGGTAGGTACTGTAAGTCAGGGTGAAACTATAGAAGAAGCAATCGGTAATCTTAAAGAAGCTACAGAATTATATCTTGAAGAATTTCCATTACCTAATATTTACAAACCAATCCTAACTACTTTCGAAGCTTCTTATGTCTAAATTACCATGTCTTTCAGGCAAACAAACAATTTCAATTTTAGAAAAATTCGGTTTTAAAGTTCTAAGACAAAGAGGGAGTCACATTATTCTTAAAAAAGAAGCAACAGAAGGATTAATAGGTTGTGTTGTTCCTAATCACAAAGAGCTTGCAAGGGGTACGCTAAAAGGAATACTAAGACAGGCTAATATAGAAGTTGAAGAGTTTATCAAGAAAATTTGAAAAATGAAATCATTCGGTAATTTATTAACAAATAAAAATACCTTTAACACACCACCGCCTTTTCCGTATCATTGTTCTTCACCACAACATCCGCAAGCGTCTTCGGGTTAACAGTCTTTAAATAAATCTTCTGCCCGGGTATATACCGCTTCAAATATCTTTTTCGTGCAGATGATTCACTTCCGAATAGCTCCTTATCACGCAGAATTGCACGTCTTAATGATTCTTCGAAATCAACATCCACAAAGATTTTATAATCCCAATGCTCTAACAACTCCTGCCTTAGCAGAAAAACTCCATCGAAGAGTAGTATAGAATTCTTTTGAGCGGTTTGAGCAGGGGAGTGTGTCTCCGAATCTGTCCTGAAATCAAATACGGAAATTTTGTATTTCAAATTCTCATCGGGTCCTAAAGGCGATAACAAGTTTTTTATCAGAGCATCATAATTAAAAGAGTCATAAAAGTATCCTTCCGGTGAGTCTTTACCTCTTTTATACCTGATATAACCGGGATTATGAAAGCCATCTATCGAAGCCCTGATGACGTGATGATTTTTTTCTGATAAAACTTTACCAAGTTCATAAGCAAGTGAGGTTTTACCAGCAGCATCGACACCATCGATAGCTACACGCGTAGGGTGAGGTCTTCTTATTCGAAGAATTCTTTCGGAAAGGTTGTTTAGTAAAGTTATTCGGATGATGATTTGATTTGTTATTGTTACAAAGCCCTGCTTATGGCTATGCTACTTCGTAATATTTTAAACACAACGAAACAGCCTGTCTACGCCAGGTAGAGGCTTCGTTGCGAGTGTAAAACAACAAAGTTAGAATAAATATTATTATAGCAATAAAAGATAAATCAGAATTACAACTATGCCTATTATCGTAAAGGTAGCATAATCCTGTATAACGCCCGTCTGTATTTTTCGCCAGTCAATGCTCAATCTCGAAATGTAATTTGCAACCCCGTTTACCAATCCATCTATTATTTTATTATCGAATATATTCCATAAGAATTTATCTGAAACATTCTTTATAGGTTCAACAACTGCTGTGTCATAAATTTCATCCACATAGTATTTATTCGTAAGTACTTTTCCGAATCCCTTTGCAGGTAGAAAGGTTTCTTTAGCCGTGAATACTTTCAGTGCGATCAAAACTGATGCTGCTGCAACGCATATTGATATGATAATTAGAATTAAATCAACAGGCATTGCATACACTGTTTCAGGGCTGATTGATGCTGCCAGTGTCTTTGCGTCAACAAAAACAGGCTCGAACCAGTTCTCGAGTAAATGTGGAAGATGCAGGATGTGAGGCATACCTATGAAACCACCGACCGTTGAAAGTACAGCAAGAATAATAAGTGGTATTGTCATAACCTTCGGTGATTCATGAGGTGTTATTTTGGTAGTGTCGAACCTTGGTTTTCCATAAAAAGTTAATGCTACTAACCGGAACATGTAAAATGCGGTGACAGCCGCAGTCAGTAAAACTATTACATAAACAGGAATTCCAATATGTGCAAACACTTTAAAGAGTATTTCATCTTTACTAAAGAATCCTGCGAAAGGTGGAATACCTGAAATTGCAAGAGAGCCAATGAAAAAAGTAACGAATGTTATCTTCATTTTATTTCGTAATCCACCCATCTTTGTAATATCCTGCTCTTCGTGCATGGAATGAATTACAGAACCGCTTCCGAGAAACAACAGTCCTTTGAAAAATGCATGTGTAATCAAATGAAATATTGCAACTGTGTAAGAAAACGTTCCCAGTGCAATAAACATAAAACCTAACTGTGAGATTGTAGAGTAAGCTAAAATCTTTTTGATATCATTTTGTTTAAGAGCAATCGTGGCAGCAAGTATAGCAGTTAAAATTCCAACTACAAGAATTACATTCGTCGAAATAGGGGAGAGTGCGTATAACAAAGAACACCTCGCAACGAAATAAACACCAGCCGTGACCATAGTAGCGGCATGGATCAAAGCTGACACGGGAGTGGGTCCCGCCATAGCATCCGGCAGCCAAACAAACAAAGGTATCTGTGCTGATTTACCAGTAGCTCCTAAGAAAAAGAGTAATGATATTGTAACTAATAAAGTATCTCCAACACTGAATCCTGATATTTGCTCTAAGAAACCTGATATTTGAAGCGTGCCAAAGTGTGCAAAGATGATAAACATTGCTATCATAAAACCGAAGTCACCAATTCGGTTTACAACGAAAGCTTTCTTAGCTGCATCTCCCGTGAATTTCTTTTCATACCAAAAACCGATCAGCAAGTAAGAACAAAGTCCGACTCCTTCCCATCCAAGGAATACCAGAAGAAAATTATCGGCAAGAACTAAATTCAGCATTGCAAAAATGAATAAATTCAGGTAAGCGAAATATCTTGCGTATCCCTTGTCACCATGCATGTAACCGATTGAATATACATGGATAATAAAGCCAACACCGGTCACTACAAGAACCATTGCAATCGAAAGCGGGTCTATCAAGAAAGAGTAATCTACTGAAAGGTTTCCTGCAACAATCCAGCTAAAATAATTAACAAGTATTCGCCTGGACTCGGGTTCGACTGAAAGTAAATCGAACAGAATGTATGCTGTTAGAAGAAAGGGGAGGAACACTAAAATCGATGAAAGCCATCCTGAAACTTTTTCAGAACTAATTTTCTTGCCAAAGAATAGATTAATGAAAAAACCAAGTAACGGAAGAAGCGTAACAAGAAAGAAAAAATTTGTCATTAGTTAGGTGATGTTTACCATTTTAAAATATTAATTTCATCTATGTTCACGGTCTCTTTGTTTCTAAATAAGGATATGATAATAGCCAAGCCTACTGCTGCCTCGGCGGCAGCGACTGTCATTACTAAAAAAACAAAAATTTGACCATTTATATTTCCAAGAAAAGCGGAGAAAGCAACTAATGAAAGATTTATAGCATTTAGCATGAGTTCAATACACATAAATATAATTATAGCATTTCGTCTAACAAGAACGCCTGTTACTCCTAATGAAAAGAGTAAAGCACTTAAAAGAAGGTAATAATTTAATTCAATCATGGCACAAAATAGTAAAACAATATCATTTTATAAATGAAATTAATTTTAGAAAATAACTCATAATAATTTTCTTTTAAAAAAGTTTGAATATAATATTCATAATAAATTTTTTAATTCTTTAAAGTAAGAGATTCGTTTTATTAATTTCATTTTAATAAGGTAACAGTTACAGTTTTATGAAGAATAGAAACTAACAAACTTTCTAAAAAAGTTTTAGAATGCAATAAAATAAAAATTATAGATTGTTAGGGAAAGGGGAATAGAAATTGAAGTAGTACAGAATAAAGGCAGAAAATAAATACATATGCAACTTTACATAATATATATTATATAACAAATATATAATTCAAATTCTTATTGAATTCAGCAAATAAATACTCTTTCTTGTATTACATCTGCTATTAAAAAATGAACAAATCTCAATTATATTTTTTATATCTTTATAGCTTGAGTTTGTGTTCAATGCTCCCTTTAAATGTGAATACAATTGATGTTCATAAAAATTTGTTGATAGTATGGCAACGTTTATTAGTTCTCTGTCTTTGATAGATAAGCCAGGTCTGCCCATAACCTTACCGTATCCTTCGATTATCATCCATGATTTTAGATCTGGACTTAAATTGTCGAAATTATTTAGTAATTTATTGTAATTAGATTTATATATTTTTAGACAATTTTTTTGTCCTTTTTTTAAATAAAGAGCTAAATCGAATTTCGACTGTTCCTTTTTCAAATTAGGAAAAACAGTGTTAAATATCTTTAAAGCTTCTATTGTTGAAGGAAAACCGCAGAATAAATAGATTTGCATGATTGTTTCATAGATTTTCTCAGGTGCAACAGAATATGAGAGTGCATTTTTAAATAAATATTTTAGCAATCTGGTTTTCTTAGATGAGATACAAGCAGCTATAAGGCATAGATATTTAGTATCATTTTTGACAATTAGATGAGATTTAAGAATAAATTTATTTATAAATAACTTTAATTCTTTGATATTCTTTCTCATTTTTGAGTAAATTGTATTTCTTCAATTTAAAACACCAATATACTGCAATTTGAAGTTAATTGACAGGTACATACTAAAACACTTCATTCAAAATTTTATATTTGGAATATTCTGCTTTGTTTTAATTTTTATTCTTATTGATCTATTTGAGAAACTTGATAAGTTTATAGATAAAGGATTATCTCCAGGCATTATCTTACAATATTATATATATTTTATACCTGAAATATTAAAGTTAATTTTACCTGTAGGAATGCTGCTTGCTTCCCTATTCACTGTAAGTAGATTTGTTACATATTCAGAGTTAACAGCGATGAAATCTGCTGGAATAAGTATTTATAGGTACATTCTACCTATTCTAATATTTGGAAGCATAATTACTGGTTTTTCTATTTATTTTAATGGCTGGGTTGTCCCATTAACTAATAGCAAAAAACTCAGTATGGAGAGAGAGTATCTGGGAAAGTATCAAATAACATCAAATATTCAGCATATTTATTTTCAAGATCGTGTTAACAGAATAATATCGATAGATTCGTATGATAAACAAAGTCAACGTTGTGATAATGTATCTATACAAATTTTTAGTAATGATTCGCTGACTCATTTGTTGATGCGCTTTGACGCAGCTCACATGGTTTGGGATTCGATAAAAAACGATTGGGTGTTAACGAATTACTTCAAAAGAAATTTTATTTCTTTAGAATTTGAAGAATTAAAGATTATTAACAGTAACTATCTTTCAGATATTGAAGAGATTCAAAAGATAAACCTCGACCCTGATCTCATACTGAAAAAGCAATTAAGACCGGAAGAATTAGTTTTAAGTGATTTTAAGGAATTCATAACAAATCTTGAAGACAGCGGACAGGATGTAGCGAGAGCTAAAGTAGATTACTATTCTATTATATCCTTCCCTTTCGCAAATCTCGTAACTATTATCTTTGGTGTTTCAGTATCTTCGAACCGAAGAAAAGGCGGTGCAGCCCTTCAATTCGGAATCAGTATATTAGTCAGTTTTATATATCTTGGATTTGTGAAAATTTCACAGGTGTTTGGTTATAATGGTGAGATACCCCCCATATTGACAGCCTGGTTGGCTAATATTATTTTCCTACTTATTTCAGTGGTTAACTTTTACAGATTGAATAGATTATGATTTAGTTTATTTTTTCATCTTTAGTTTTAATCGGAGCCTGGAATCCTAACGCACCTTCAGTCAGTTGATTTGCTATAGTTATTGTACCGTATTGATTCTCAAACTTTTCGATGTTTTCTTTTAATGCTCTCACAAATAATTTTGCATGCTGAGGTGTCATTATTATTCTTGAACTTACCTTTGCTTTTGGTATACCCGGAAACACTTTTGTAAAATCAAATATAAACTCCGCTGGTGAATGCGAAATGATTGCTAAGTTTGAATATGTTCCTTCTGCTTCCTTCTCACCTAACTCTATATTTAGTTGTTGTTGTGGATTTTGTTTTGGGTCTGTCATATATTGTTTAGTTAAATTTTGAATATCTAAAATAATCTTTAAATATTTAACTTTCAAAGTATATCAGTAGGTAAATTACTCCCCTTCTCTTTCTTAATAAACACTTCTAAAGTCTCAAGCATTTGTATTTTGAAGTACAGAAGAGATATGAAAACTTTTTTGTAGTCTCTATACTTACACTATATTTGCATATATTGGAAATTATAAGTTTATGTTTTAAGGTTGAAAAGATAATAATGTATTTATATATTTGCAAAATGCAACTATGAATTATTCTATCATAACTATTAATAACTAATCAAATAACATAAGATGAAACTGAAACACCTTTTTTTAGTATCGTTTATATTATTCTTATCTTTAAATTCATGGGCGCAGATGAGGTATTACACAGTGAAAGGAGGTGTTCAATATAATCAAACGCTTCTATTCGCAGAGTTTAATCATTATAGATTATCATTTTTAGCGAGAGGATATTTCAATGTAAGATTCAACAAGGAGTTATCCGGAGAGTTAGGAATTGGTTATGGACAATTAGCGGGTACCGATGCAATGTATAATCCCAGTAAAAAAGAATGGAAAACATCTGTTATTCCCTTTGACGTAAGACTCCGAATAGCTCCCTTCACGCAGTTATGTTACACAAATCCTTACTTATATTTTGGGGGAGGTGTTTTACGATATGATGTTACGGAAAAACATACAACCGCTTCGCCCGACCCGGTTTCAGAAGACGGTTTTGCACCACTCGCATTAGCAGGTCTGGGAATCGAAATTAAATTATCTCAATCTGTGATACTCGACTTAAGTGCCGGTATGACTTATACATTCACGGATGACTTAAACTATTACAGCATCAACAAGTACAAAGATGCTTACGCGAACTTTGGAATTGGAATAACTTTCACGGGCGAACCCTGTTACACAGATTTAGATAAAGACGGCTTAACAAAATGTATTGAGGAAGAATACGGCACCGACCCAGATAAAGAGGACACAGACGGTGACGGTCTGAGAGATGGAAAGGAAGTCATAAGAACTAAAACCGATCCGCTAAAGAAAGATTCTGACGGTGACGGTCTTAATGATTATGAAGAAGTTATAATTTATAAAACTGATCCAAACGTTCCTAATTCAGAATTTCAGAAATAAGAACTTCAAAAATAGATTCATCCCCTCTTTTGCATAAAGTATTATTTCAGAAAAACAAATAGATAATCAATTCTTAATTTCTTCTTCAGGTGGAGACATTATGTGTTAATTCTCAATTCTCAATATTTCTAAAATATAATCTTTGAATAGTATTTCTTTTTTAGACTTGACTGGTGTAAAAATTCCAATTACATTCACTTAAAGTATTATAACTATATATATCATATAATAGAAGTTATAATACTACATTAGTTTTTATAATTAAGAAAATGAAAATTTTAATCATCAGCATATTAATTATTTTAGCCTCTAATCTTAGTTATTCTCAAACGGAAATTTCACCCAATAAAGCAAAGTACTTTGTAGGTGAGCATGTACTTGTAACGGGGAAAATTAAGGAAATAAAGGAAAGTAGTGCAGGAAGCATATTTTTAAATTTTGAAAAGAAATATCCGAACACTCCACTCACTCTTGTAATTTATTCAAATGATCGTGAACATATACAATCTGATTTTAGAATAAATTTAGCTAATTTAGTTAATGTAACAATCACGGTTTCCGGTGTTATTGAAACCTATAACGATAAACCTGAAATAATATTAAAGAAAGCAAACCAGATAGTAGGAATTGATTAGTGCGTATGTTGTCCTAATCAATGAGCATTGATCACTTTTTTATACTATATCCATTCCAAATCCCCTATCTCTCATATTTTTTAAAAAAGATTTTGAGATGTTTTATGAAACTCGGTAATTTGATATCCTTGAAGTTAGAATTTAGATTTAAGAGAACTTAGCAATCCTGCATATATTGGATTACAGAAGTCACCTACTGCAGTTTCAGAATGAGATTCATAAGTAGAAATCCATTCAATAAATGTTTTTCCGTTATCAGTTATAGGATAAAGGGAAACTTTACCTACGTAATTTGAAACAATATCTTTACTTACTGGTCCTGGACCATCATCAATACTATAACTAAATGAAAAGTTCTCGCTATCAACTGACAAAAGTGTTTCATAGAATGCATCATTAAGAATTCTTTTAGATCCAACTTCTGTACCAGGTACTTCTCCTACTTTATCAATTTTTGTAATTACTTTATCACCCCAAGAAACTTTATGGAAATCTTTTAACATTTCCCATACTTTTTCTATAGAGGTATCGATGACTGTTGAGTTATAACATTTACCCATATTTTTCTCCTTTAATTAGAATGTTGTTAATAAAAAATAACTATTAATAAACCTGCGAAATAATTATTGTTATATAATATATTTATTCAGTTGTATTTGTAATTAGGAGGGCTAATAAGAGAATTAACATATAATAAATTGATACTCCCAATTAAACCTCACTTGTCAAATCGCATTCATTTGTTGCTGCTGTTAGTTTAGATTATAAATCTCGTACTGAAGCAATAATAACTGGCTTCAAAATTGGATTGAAAAATATTGACTTGAATTCAAATGATTCAATTTTTCCTCAATCTATATTACAACGTGCCTTGATCATATTCTTCCAGGAAATAGGCTTCTGGTTGTTCGAGGACTCCAGCTTCGTCCATCGTTTTTTTCAATTCATTATTTTGCATAAAAGCGTGAGCGTTGTCCAAGTTATCCCACTCGAAGAGTATTAATAAATTGTTTGGATCTTCATCTGGATGAAAAATCTGCCACGATTTTTCACCGCTAATTCGCCGGGTTTCTATGAAACCATCGAATGCATCTTTCCATGTTGCATAATCTTTAACTTTGTGTCGAATAAATAGATGTGCCATTGATTAATTTTTATTTGTTGAATTTATTTAAAAAATTTTAATAGATATTTGCTCCACCCCTACTCCAACTATAGAAACACGAAAGGGGATTCACATCATGCTTGAACCTAAACCTAAGTAATTTCATAGGAGTTCCTTATTAATGAAAAAATATATCTTTACTTTTTATTAATTAATAAATTCATCACGTTGATATAGCTAAGGGTGTTACGGAGTTAGTAATTTTGTATTGATCGCTTCTTTATCAGGAATTCTTAAGCATAATAAAACTCTCCTAAATCTAATAAGGAAGCTATGAAGTGACGGAATTGTATGAAGAAGAGAATATTTTTTGATTTTGCAATTTAACAATTTACAATCAATTTCTAATTTGTAATATTCAATTATTCATTATTTGAAAATTAGTCATTGAAAATTCATTAGAAATTATAAATTAAAAATTAGAAATTTCTTTATAGCGGTTCTACTCCCCTGCTCTCTTATGGTCGGAGAGGACGGATGTCAGTTCTGAATACTCGAAACTACTAAAGAATAATATATGTTAGCGTAACCATGAAAAAAACAAAACAATGTCCTAAGTGCGAATCCCAAAAGATTTTAAAGGACGCAAGAGTCATAGATAAGGCAAGTAAAGGCGGTCCTGCACTTGATTTAGAGTTAGCTGTAAGTAAAAACCCGGATGCACTTTTATTCAAAGGCGAAAAGAGATTCCCTATTCGTGCCTGGGTTTGTGCATATTGCGGTTATACCGAACTGTATACAAACAATGTGGATGCAGCATACGACATCGCTAAGGGTGATATCTAGCTTTTCTTATGCCCGTCAGTCCAGCCTGTCCCACTCTGTCTGGGAGTTTTCGAAACTCCCAAAAGATTTACTTTGCGTCTTTGCGTCTTTGTGGTTAATTTTGATAAACCAAGAAGACCTGCCTTTGCCTGTAGCAGACAGGTGCAGCAGGCAGGCCTGAAGCAACAATAAAACTATTATAATAAATTAAAAATTACTAAAAATGAAAATTCAACTTAATACAGATAATAACATAATTGAAAGTGATGAACTTAGAGCTTCATATACAACCTTAATATCAGAAGAGTTAAAAAGGTTTGATGAACATATAACACGTTTGGAAGTTCATCTTTCAGATGAGAATAGTCATAAGGATGGAATAGACGACAAACGATGTATGATTGAAGCTCGTCTTGGAGGAAAGCAGCCTATTGCTGTTACTAACCAGGCAAACGCACTTGAACAAGCAATAACAGGTGCAGTTGATAAGTTAAAGACTTCTCTTGATACAATAATTGGACGTTCGAGGAATTATTAGAAAAAAAATAATCATTCCGATTAATGTCCCGCTTTATATGGAATTCCCGGTACTCCTCCGAAAAGACGGAGCGGGTTGACGGATAATAAAAGGTGACCTGACGCAACAAAAATTTTATTAAAAAAGAATTATGAACAATCCTGTAACTATCATTTTAATTCTTGGCACAATTTTTTTAGTTTACTTCACGTGGATTATCTCATTAAAAAAAAAGCGTTACCATGGTATTTACAGATTTTTTGTTTTTGAGGGAATTTTTATATTAGTATTACTAAATTATACTAAATGGTTCAAAGCTCCTTTCTCATTAATTCAGATAATATCATGGATACTTTTACTTTCCTCTGCAATCATTGCGTTTCTTGGTTTCTATTTTTTATTTACGAGGGGCAAACCCGAAGGTCAGATGGAGAACACATCATTGCTAATCACAACAGGTTTTTACAAATATATAAGACATCCTATATATTTATCGATAATTCCGGGCGTGTTTGGTGTTTTATTGAAAGGCATTGGTTACTGGCAAATAATCTTAACAGCTGTCGTACTTATTTCAATAGTGATTACGGCAAAAGTTGAAGAAAAAGAAATGATTAAAAAATTTGGAACTGAATATTTGGATTATATGAAAAAAACAAAGATGTTTATCCCATTTATTTTTTAGCAAAACTCTAAATAAATATGAAATATACTCCGATAAACCTCAAAGACAAATTATCAAAGTTCAGCGAGCTCTGGTCACCGAAAGTAATTGCAAAGATTAATGACTATCATTTCAAACTTGTGAAGCTTCAGGGTGAATTTGTATGGCACACCCACGCCGATACAGATGAAGCGTTTATCGTATTGGATGGGGTAATGACAATTGAATTTCGTGATGGAAATGTTGAACTTTCATCTGGTGAAATGTTTGTAGCACTAAAAGGAGTCGAGCATAGACCTTCCGCTGAACATGAATGCAGTATTATGCTATTAGAACCAAAAGATGTAGCCAACACGGGAAATTCCGGAGGTGAACTCACCGCAGAGAATGATGTCTGGATATAGAAGAGTGAATTATTAATCGAAAATTTATGCTTATGATAGTATTTAAAATAATATTATACGGTTCTTTTATTATAAGTAAAGTTTTTCAATTTCAGGGCGGAGACAAACTGTAGCAGATAGGTACATTTGGAATAGAACCCTGTCCTTAAACTATTCCAATTCTAAATAATCTTGCCGATTAGAATAATGTCCAGCACTATTTCTATTTTCTTTACACATTTAAGACAATCTGAAAGATATAAATTGAAATCCTTATACAAAAATTGAACATTTAATTCTTATGGATCTCCGTGTATTAGTATTCACCATTTCTCTAATATACAATGGTTCTCCCCAATCCTAAACTGCAATTTTGACTTTTATTCATAGCTTATTCAATTGTATTTATCTATCGAATACAAAATTCTCAAACAACTAACGAATTATTTTCCTTTGATGTGCGTTCTAATGCATATCCATTTGGTTCAAATAAAGATTGCATAATTAATAGCGAGTATTTATATTAATATAAACTTAGTGTAATTAATTTATTCATTAATAATTCAATAAATAGAAACAGCAATGGAATTAAATAAAAGTCAACTTAAAATGTGTGAGTCAAGTAAATGGGATTTTTCAGATTTAAAGGCGTTGTTCTTAAACTGCACGCTTAAACGATCTCCGGAATTGTCTCATACAGAAGGTTTAATTAAAATTTCCAAAGCGATTTTGAAAAAAAATCAGGTCTCTGTAGAAGTACTGCGACCGGTTGATTATAAAATTGCTTATGGAGTTTACCCGGATATGAAAGAACATGGCTGGCAAGAAGATGATTGGCTTAAGATTTATGAAAAAGTAAAAGCAGCAGATATTCTTGTATTTGGTTCTCCGATATGGCTTGGAGAAAAATCATCAATATGTACTAAGGTGATTGAGCGACTCTATTCAACATCCGGTGATTTAAATGACAAAGGGCAGTATGCATATTATGGTCGTGTTGGTGGCTGTCTTATTACGGGTAATGAAGATGGAGCTAAGCACTGCGCCATGAATATTCTGTATTCATTACAACATTTAGGATATGTAATTCCACCACAGGCTGATGCAGGCTGGTTAGGTGAGGCTGGTCCCGGACCATCCTATTTAGATCCTGGTTCCGGTGGACCAGAGAATGATTTCACAAATCGAAATACTACATTCATGACCTGGAATCTATTGCATTTAGCCCGCATAATAAAAGACGTCGGTGGTATTCCAGCTCATGGTAATCAGCGTTCGCTATGGGATGCCGGGTGTCGATTTGATCATCCTAATCCCGAGTACCGGTAAAGAGAATATTCGATTCAGGTTTAGCAAAGCTACATTAGAAAAATTTTGGCACATAAGGAAGGATTCTACATGCTGCTACTATGCATACGATTAGTTATGGACCCTAATAATACACAATATTAATAATCTTGAATTAAGGAAGTATTATATATAATTTTTATACCGCTTTAAAAATAAAAGAAAAACTTAATGAGTTTATTGGTAGTTGGTTCATTAGCATTAGATACAATCGAAACTCCTTTTGGAAAAGAAGAGTACACACTCGGCGGTTCTGCAACTTTCATATCGACTGCTGCAAGTTATTTCACAAACAACATCAGGTTAGTCGGGATAGTCGGTTATGATTTCCCAGGAAAAGAAATCGATTTTTTGAAATCAAAGAATATAGACATCTCCGGTCTGGAAATATCAAAAGATGAAAAAACTTTCCACTGGCACGGTAAGTATGGCCACAACCTTAACACAAGAGAAACTATTACAACAGAACTGAATGCATTCGAACATTTTAATCCGATTATTTCGGAAGAATTCAAGAACAGCGATTATGTATGCCTTGGAAACATTCACCCGGGTTTGCAGAAAAAAATCATTAAACAAATCGAAAACCCGAAGTTAGTTATGATAGATACAATGAACTTTTGGATAGACGGAACACCCGGGGAATTGAAGGAAACTCTCAAACTTGTTGATTTGATAGTGATAAATGATTCCGAAGCAAGAGAGCTATCGAAAGAGTTTAACCTGGTTTCAGCTGCAAAGAAAATAATAGAAATGGGTCCAAAGATAATTATTATCAAAAAAGGTGAACACGGGGCACTGCTATTTACCGAGAATACGATTTTTTCAGCTCCCGCCTTCCCTCTCGAGCAGGTTTTTGATCCAACGGGTGCTGGTGATACTTTTGCAGGAGGGTTTATGGGCTGGATTAGTAAGACAGATAATTTTTCGGATGATAATCTTAAACTTGCTATCATTTACGGAAGCACGATGGCATCATTAGCGGTTGAAAAATTTTCTCTTGATGGTATCAGAAACCTCGATAAGAAAACTATTAGGAAACGATTCGATGATTTTAAAAAGCTTACACATTTTGAAACGGTTAGCATTTAAATTATAAAATTTTGTTTGAAAATCTAAAATCACTAATCGTTAATCCTTGTTCAGACAAAAAAAGAAATTGTGGAGAGAGAGAAAATTAGAAAATCGTTATAATAAGATTCTTTGCAACTGATTAAAAATATAATCGTATGTCTTTAACGAGTACAGAGGCATTTGTCCTGAAAGGATTTAGATACGGAGATACAAGTAAAATTGTAACTTTGTTTACAAATGATTACGGAAAATTCAATGCGATCGTAAAAGGTGCAAGGAATTTCAAGTCTCGTTTCAGTGGTATTTTTGAGAATATGAATTATATCAAAGTATACTTTAATAAAAAAGATAACAGGGATTTGCAGCTTATATCGAAAGCAGAATTCATAAACTCGTTTTCTAAAATAAAATCAAATTTAGATAAGATTAATACAGCGTACAGAATATTAGAATTATTAAACAAATCAACTCTCGATTATTATGTAAATGAGAAAATATTTTTATTGTTGAAACATACATTTGTAACTCTTGAGAACTCAATAAGAAATTTTAATTATTTTGTACTTTATTTTCAGATTAATCTCGCAAAATTACTTGGTTTGGGAACGTTGATAGAAGAAAAACGAAACCATATTTTAGAAAAGAATGATTATGTAAAAGAAACTTTTTATGAAAATTTAGCATTTAAAATAAATAAAAGACATTATCTTTTGATTGATGAAATAAATTCTACTAACATTAATCAGCTTCAGGATTTAAGTTTTAATAATGCTGATATACAAAATCTGCAATCAAATTTTGACTTCCTTCTGTCAAATAATTTGCAGAACTTTGGTTACTTAAAATCAAAAAAAATAATAAACGAAATAAATAAAAATACATGATTAATTGTTAAAGCTTTTTAAATTAACAAAAGATTATCAAATTTATAAGGAGTACTATTTAAAATGTCAAAAAAACCAATATTCGCAGGAGCAGTCATATTAGTATTAATTATATCTATAGCTGCATTATTAATAGCAAACTTCAGCAATATCAAAACACTTATAGCAAACTCTCAGGTTGATTTTAAAACAACCCCACCGATCCAAACTACAAATGAAAATTTAAAGGATCTTAATACTGCGTTCGTTGAAATTTCAAAAGCTGTTACACCTTCTGTTGTTTATATAGAAGTTGTTAATGAATCAGCAAACCAAAATTTTAACAAAGATAATTTTGAATTCTTCTTCGGACCAGATTTTAAAATGGATGAAATACCAAGTTTTGGTTCCGGTTCGGGCGTAATCATCAGTGAAGATGGTTATATAATGACAAATAATCATGTCGTCAAAGATGCAAAGGACAAAGGTATAAAAGTTGTATTGATGGATAAGAGAGAGTTTACAGCAAAATTAATAGGTACTGATCCAAACACAGATATTGCCGTAATAAAGATCGATGCTGATAATCTCACAGTTGCTTCTGTTGGTAATTCAGATGATGTTCAGGTTGGTCAGTGGGTTCTTGCAATCGGTAATCCATTAGGTTTAAATAACACAGTTACATCTGGAATTATATCGGCTTTAGGTCGTAATATTCAAATTACGGGTGATAGTTATGCGATAAATAATTTCATACAAACAGATGCAGCTATCAACCCGGGAAATAGTGGCGGTGCATTAGTTGATATTAATGGTTTTGTTATTGGAATTAACTCAGCTATAAAAACAACGAGTGGTTATTATCAGGGATATGGTTTTGCAATTCCGATTAACATGGCGAAGGATGTAGCATCAGAATTGATAAAGAATGGTAAAGTTGAACGTGGATATATTGGTGTATCGATTAAAGACGTTGATATAAAAGAGGCTAAAGGACTCGGATTAAAAGAAGCAAAAGGTGTTTTAGTTCAGAATGTCTTGAAGGGAAGTGCAGGTGAAGAGGCTGGTTTACAAACAGGTGATGTCATTTTGAAAGTCGATGGTACGGAAGTTAATGCCGCTAATCAATTGCAAACCATCATTGGTTCTAAACACCCTGGGACAGAAGTTGTATTAACTGTTTTCAGAGATGGTAAAACTCTTGATAAAACTGTAAAGTTAAAACCTCGTTCAGATAATGACCAAACAATAACTGAAAATAAAACCGATACCGAAAAAAATAAAGATCTTAATTTAACTTCTTTCGAAAGTATTGGGTTGACAGTCGCAGATCTTCCTGGTTCCTTAAAGAAAGAATTTGATGTAGATCATGGTGTTTATGTAAAGGATGTAAAACATTTTTCTGAAGCTTTTAACAGGGGGCTTAGATCTGGTTATGTTATATTAGAGGCTGATAAAGAAAAAATTGAAAGTGTAGATCAGCTTGAAACAATTATTTCTAAGAAAGATAAGGGTGATATAATTGTGTTAAAAGTTATGACACAGCAAAAAGATATACGATTAATAGCTGTTGAACTATAATGTCACAAAAAACATATTATTGACTTATGGTTTTTTCCATAAGTCAATAATAAATTTAATTCTTGATATTTTGAAATATTATACATAATTTGAAGACATATGACAAAGACCATAATTAATATTGTTTTTGTTTTGGTATTTCTTATTAGCGTAATTAATGTGTTTGCAGAAAATGCTAATAATAAACACTTCAACAAACCAACGGATGGTATTGGTTCGGGTACATCTTCAATAAATTCTGATGACTATAAATTATATCAGAATTTCCCAAACCCATTCAATCCCGTCACAAAAATTAGTTATAAAATTGATAAAGAAGGTTACGTATCTCTGAAAGTTTATAACTTGGTCGGTCAGGTCATTAAAATCTTAGTAGATGAAAATCAGGAACCTGGAAAATATTCGGAAGTGTTCGATGCTTCTGATTTTTCTACGGGTGTTTATCTTTACAAATTAGAGATAAACAATTTCACATCTGTCAAGAGAATGACTTTAATCAAATAATTTATCGTTAATTTATCTATTAATGTAAAATAGTTTATGAAAAGTTTCATACTCATTTTACTGTTTGGAATAATAATATCTTTTTCAAGCAGGACATATGCACAGGGTGTTATCTACGACGACTTCTCGTTAAAAGCAATGCCCGGCTGGGTATGGGGAGGAGTCGACATGAAGTATTCCCATAACGAAGATAATAAAGAAAACGGATACGGAGAAATATTTACAAAAGAAATAGTAAAACCCAATTCATATATTGGTAAAATTACAAAGATAAGCCCTGTATTAATGACAGCAGGGAATTTTTTAAACGTGATGCTTATGGGTGTTTCTAATGATGTAACTGCCAGGTTTCAAATTTTATATGATTTGGATAATAATAAATCTTACAGCAAAGAAAAGGATATGATGTTTGAATCTATTCCTGTCTCTATGAATTTTGAAGGCTGGAAACAGATTAAATTAAAACTCGATCAAGATAATTTTGCAATTATAACTGAAAAAGATGAAGATTTTTCTGTGACAGAAGAAGAAGCTTTGGGGATTCAGTTAGAGTTTGAAGCAGGAAGTAAATATAAAGAATCGAAATTTGAATCTGGTATAGCACTGATTTCAGAAATTGTTAACAAAGAAAATTTAGTCAGTAAAAAGGATGAAAAGAAAGACGAGGAATCTTATTTCGATGCTAAAAACTTTCCGAATCCTTTTAATCCGATTACAACTATAACATACACACTACGTGAATCGACTTTTGTTAATCTAACGGTATATGATAGATTAGGAAGAGAAGTGAAAAACCTCGTTGCTGAAAACCAATCTGCAGGTACACATAGTATTGAGTTTGATGGTTCAAGTTTACCAAGTGGAATTTATTTCTACAGGATTAAAACAAATGGAAATACAGAAGTCAAAAAAATGATTCTGGCTAAATAATATCGTTTAAAAGTTTATGTAAGTATCCCCTATTGATGATGAATTAATAGGGGTTTTTTTTTATAAGATTTGTTTTCTATGAAAATTTAACGAGCAACAACAATGTTTGTCGGGAATGACGCTGTTTCATATCTTTTATCGAGTACTGCAAAATCGCTAATCCTGATAATTCTTGAAACACCCAATTTAACGCTTCCGACCTGAGGGTGATGACCATCATAACCTGATTGTGATTCGCATGATATGATAGCATAATTTCCGTCACGAGTAAAATCAATTCCATGTGGCTGTATTCCAACTCCTTGAATAGTTCTTATAACCGTTTGACTACTTGTGTTAATTACAGAAATTGAATTTGAATTCCTGTTACAGACGTAAACATAATTTCCATCCGGTGTGAAGGTTAACAGCAAAGGGTAGTCTTCAACTGTGATATTTTTGATAAGTGTGAGGTCGTATGAATTGAAAACTTTTACAAGGTCAGGAGTCTGGTTATTAGAGGGACCTGTGCAAGTAACGTAAAGTAAAGCATTATCGGGTGAAAGCTCTACCTGGAAAGGCAGAAAGTTTCCAGTACCGTTTCCTGTTGGTGGCACGGAAGGGTCGATAGGTGCTTTCAGTATAATACCGAAGCTGCCGGTTTCTATCTTAAACAAATATTCTCCTTTTTGAGAAACTGCATACAAGAATTGACCATCGTTAGATAATACTATACCGTGAGGAGCATTCAAAAGTTGATCTGTTACAGTATCCAAAATAGTCATAGTACTCGTTCGAAATTTTCTAATGCTTCTTTCTGTGTTGAGACCGGTTTCGAAATTGGTTACATATCCATAATAATTATCGTGTGAAATGACTATTTGAGCTGGATTATTCCCAGCGGGCATTCTTGCAACCTTTGTATTGCTTAACATGTTATACTTCTCAATATATCCCTCCTGAATTAAACTTACATAGAAATATTTCTTTTGAGGATCGATAGTAACGCAATGAGGTGCATCATTCTGGCTGCTTCCTCCTACAGGAATAAGTCTTGCAACAAGCTGATATTCAGTGTGAATTAATGCAACATAATCCGATGCCTGGTTTGTAATGTAAGCTTTCGGCTGAAATAATTCAAAAGCAACTCCCCCGTTTATATTCTTTGCACCGTCATTAATCCACTGCATTATGGTTTGCACTTTATCACCCAGTAATTTGTGAAGATTACTTAAATCTGGAGGGTTCAAAAGTATGACGGGTGCGACGTTTGTATCATTATTAACAGCAGCTATTATGTGAGACCAAAATGCATTATATGGAATTATCATCGTTCCATTATCTGAACCATTCATAGCATTTGTCCAATTTTCGAGATCGAATCCGCTTGCTCTATCAATAGTATTGTGGCATGATGAACTGATACAAGTTTGGTTTGTTGTACCCAAGGGTGTATTGAATATTGTGCTGATACTGTCAGGGAATTCAACTACCGATTCATTTGTGATTATATCTTTCTCACATGAATATAAATTAAGCAGTATTAGTATTACGAAAAGAAAATTTATACGAAAAGGTTTCCGAAATATTTTTGACAATAAATTAGATTAAATTTTTTTAAAACATTAAACCATAAATACAATTTACAAATCATATTTAAAATAGTAAGATAAATTCAATTCCCTTAAAACTTAATTCCCTAAACGCTATATTTGTAAATAATATAAAAGATAAAAGATTATCATTTAATAACAGAATAGCAAATCATAGTTACAATTGAAACAGAAGAATTATACAAGGCAGATGACCTTCCTAAATATTTCCACCTTGATATTAAGTTTCAATAAACCTGTATATAAGGTTGATTTTGGCTAACTCTGTGTAAATTTTTCAAAAGAAACTGATATCAGGAATCTTTTTTCCAAGATGCATAAATAAATTTGTACTATTAATATTATTTCATAATCAAAATATTTTATATGTCAAAAATTAAAGTTATTATTATGGGTGCTGCTGGCAGGGATTTTCATAATTTTAATGTTTATTACAGAAAAAACCCAAAATACGAAGTAGTTGCATTCACTGCAACCCAGATACCATATATCGATGACAGGAAGTATCCGACAGCATTGAGTGGGAAACTTTATCCTAAGGGAATTCCAATTTACCCGGAATCAGAATTGCTTAAGCTAATAAAAAAGTATAAAGCAGATGAAGTTGTATTTTCATATTCTGATATTACGTTCAATTATGTGATGTCAAAATCTGCAGAAGTTATGGCTGAAGGTGCTTCTTTTAAAATGTTAGGATACGAGCAAACAGCTATCAAATCTAAAAAACCTGTTATAGCTGTCGTTGCTGTTAGGACAGGTGCGGGAAAAAGTCAGACATCAAGAAAGATTACAGAAATTCTTAAAAACCTTAATAAAAAAACAGTAGCCATAAGACATCCAATGCCTTACGGGGATTTAGCAAAACAAAAAACACAGCGGTTCGGAACAATCAGCGACTTAAAGAAAAACAAATGCACAATCGAAGAGATGGAAGAATACGAACCATACGTGTCTCAAGGACATGTTATTTACGCAGGTGTTGATTATGAAGAGATACTTCGTAAAGCAGAAAAAGAAGCAGATGTTATTCTCTGGGACGGTGGAAACAATGACATGCCATTCTATATAGCTGACTTAGTAATAACAGTTGTCGATCCTCACAGACCAGGACATGAATTGATTTATTATCCGGGTATGACAAATCTTCTAATAGCAGACGTAGTCGTGATTAACAAAGTAGGCTCAGCACCTCCTGAAAATGTATCAATAGTAAGAGAAAATATATTAAAGTATAATCCCCAGGCAATGA
Source organism: uncultured Ignavibacteriaceae bacterium (assembly GCA_964472195.1). GTDB lineage: Bacteria > Bacteroidota > Ignavibacteria > Tepidaquicellales > Tepidaquicellaceae > BS750m-G4. Next base: position 20,653 of record CAYYJH010000024.1, read on the forward strand.
TAATCGAAGCAGCTTCCCCTATTTCATTAACTAAATCGGCGAATGCAAAATTGATACAAGGTAAAAAAGTCTTGGTAGTCGAGGATGGACCCACTTTGACACATGGAGAAATGAAATTCGGTGCCGGGACATTAGCTGCTCAAAAGTATGGTGCTAAAGAAATTATCGATCCGCGAAAATATGCTGTTAAAAGTATTAAAGAAACTTATGATAAGTATCCGAACATCGGAACATTGCTCCCGGCGATGGGATATGGTTCAAAACAGATCAAGGATCTTGAAACTACCATTAATAAAGTACCTTGCGATAGTGTAGTAATAGGAACTCCTATTGATCTGAGTAGATTAATCAAAATTAATAAACCATCAGTAAGGATTAGATACGACATTCAGGAAATCGGGAAACCTGACTTAACGAATATTATAACAGATTTCTTGAAAAAATGATTGTTTAAAATTATAGAAAAAGCCCGTTTATCTACAATCTTACAACCTAAAGCAATTAGTAGTTTCTTTCGGGCTTTTTTTATTTATACTTTTTTAAAAACTATTGGATAAGGTTTTTCAGTTTTTTCAACTTCGCTGATGCTTCAGTATACTTTACCTTTTCCTGTTCGACTATTTCTTTAGCAGCTTTCTCAATAAAATCAGTGTTCGATAATTTTTTATTAAGCGAGTTAAGATATTTTTCGAGCTTTTCTATTTCCTTATTATATTTTTCCCTAAGTTTATTTATATCCGTTGTATCAACTAATGTTAAATGTATTTCAAAATCATTTAAGATTTTACTTACTCTATTTTCAGAAATTGGCTTTAGTTCAATACCGTAATTGAGTTCTCGAAGATTACATAATGAAATCACGTAATTATTATACTTCGAGATAATTCCTTCCGAAAGTTTATCAACACATGTTATATCAATTTTACATTTTTGAGAAAAAGCTATATCATTTTCAGCTTTGAGATTTCTAATTCCAGTAACGATTTCTTTTAGCTTTTCAAAGTTTTCCTCTGTATCTAAATTTATTAGAGAATCATTTACTATAGGAAATTCAGCTAATGATATACTTTCATCCTTTCTGCTATCATCCAGAATATGCCACAACTCTTCGGATACAAATGGTATTACGGGATGTAATATTTTAATAATATCTTCATAATGATTTAGAGCTTTGTCAATTATAGATTTTGCAGAATCTTTATTTTCATTAATTTTTATCTTTAATAACTCTATGTACCAATCACAAAAATCACACCACACAAAATTATAAATACATTTTGTGTAATCATTCAATTTATAATCATTCAAATTGTTTTCTATATCTCGTATGGTAGAATTGTACCTGCTGTTGATCCAGTTCTCTACAAGATCATATTCAACTTCATTCTTTCCATATTCATCGCTTGAATAAACTTTCTTTTTATTCATCATTAAAAATCTTCCAGCATTCCACAACTTAGTTATGAAATTTCTTCCTATTTCAGTTTTTTCTTCATCATATAAAACATCGTTACCAAGAGGTGCTAAATAAACAATTGTAAACCTTAACGCATCCGTTCCGTATTTATCCATAACATCGAGAGGATCTGGAGAATTACCGAGTGTTTTTGACATCTTTCTTCCCTTCCCATCACGAACGAGTGCATTAAAGTAAACATCTTTGAAGGGAATATCCTTCATGTATTCCATACCTGCCATAATCATTCTTGCTACCCAAAGAAAGATAATATCCGCTGCAGTTACCAGGAAATCTGTTGGATAATAATAATTGAGATTCTTATTTCTTCTATCTTTTTCTGAATTTTCCCAACCGAAAACACTAAAGGGCCATAGCCAGGATGAAAACCAGGTGTCTAAAACATCCTGATCTTGCGTCCAGTTTTCTATATCCTTCGGAGGATTAACATCACAATAAATTTCACTAGTTGAATTATGATACCATATAGGTATTTGATGTCCCCACCAAAGCTGTCGAGATATACACCAATCTCTTATGTTATTCATCCAATGGAAATATGTTTTTGTCCATCGTTCAGGGTGAAATTTTATTTTACCCTCTTTGACAACTTTCATAGCAGGTTCAGCGAGTTTTTTCATCGAAACAAACCACTGGTCAGACAAATATGGTTCTATGATTGATTCAGATTTATCTCCAAAAGCGACATTATGAGAATAATCTTCGATTTTTTCTATTAAATCCAGTTCTTTTAATTTTTCAACAATTTTTTCTCTAGCTGTAACAATATCCAACCCTTCGAATTCTAAACCATTTTCATTCATTTTTCCATCTTTGGTAATTACATTTACAATATCAAGCTTGTGTCTTTCCCCCACTTCAAAATCGTTTAAATCATGTGCAGGAGTAATTTTTAAAGCTCCCGTACCAAATTCAACGTCAACATAGTCGTCAACTATTATAGATATTTCTTTATTTACAAGAGGAAGTATAACTATTTTGTTTATATATTGTTTATATCGTTTATCATGAGAATTTACTGCGATAGCTGTATCACCCAACATTGTTTCTGGTCGAGTTGTTGCAACTGTTATGTAATCATTAGAATCTTTCAAATGATATTTAATATAGTACAGTTTATCTTTTTGCTCTTTATAGATAATTTCATCATCGCTCAATGCTGTTTGAGTTTTAGTATCCCAATTAATTATTCGATTACCCCTGTATATAAATCCTTTTTTATACAGGTCAACAAAAACTTCTCTAACAGCTTTGGATAATCTATCATCAAGTGTAAACCTTTCCTTTGACCAATCCACAGAAACACCTAATTTCCTTAACTGCTTGAGAATATGTCCTCCATGTTTTTCTTTCCATTCCCAAACCAAATCCACAAATGCTTTTCTACCAAAGTCATCTTTTGATTTACCTTTTTTTGTAAGATCTTTTTCCACCATAATTTGAGTCGAAATTCCAGCATGGTCCATTCCAGGGACCCAGCAGACTTCGAATCCTTTCATTCTCTTCCATCTACAATAAATATCCTGGATTGTGTTATTTAAAATATGCCCAATATGTAAAATACCCGTGACATTGGGAGGAGGAATAACGACACAAAATTTTTTTTTATCAGGATTTACATCTGATTTATAAATTTCATTTTCTGCCCAAAATTTTTCCCATTTTGTTTCAGTTGATTTAGCATCGTATTTATGTGGAAGGTCTGTCATTAATTACTTAAAATTTTTAATTATTTAATGATTCAATATTTTTATTTATTATCTCATAAGCAAGATTAAGGTATGCAGTTGCGCCTATAGAGTTTATTTTATATAAACACAATGGCTTTCCAAAAAAGGTTGCTTCAGTTAGTAAATTAGTAACTGGGATCACAGTTTCTAACAAATAGCTTTTATATTTTAGTTTTACTTCTTTCTCAGCTATTTCAGTTACTTTTGAATCGCTTTCATACATTGTGCGAACAATTCCTTCAACAAGTAATGATGGATTAGATATTTCTCTAATCCATTTTATATAATCAAATAACCTATCGATTGCATCGAGTGATAAATGTCCGCATTTTAATGGTATTAATATAGAAGATGACGCTGTTAATGCATTCAGAGTTATTCCTCGAAGAACAGGAGGACAATCTATTATAATATAGTCATAATTTTTTTTAACACTTCTTACTGCATTTCTTAAAATGACTCTGTTTTCAGAAGATTTTGAAAATTTTTCATCTAACTTTATAGAATTAATATTTGCTGGGACAAAGCTAAGATATTGTAACTCTGTCTTATGAATAGCATGCTCAAGGGACATTGAAAAATCAAAAATTTCTGAGATACCAGCTTTTATTTTATCTGGTGTAAATCCCAATGCAATCGAAGATGAACCGAAAGGATCACTATCTATTAACAATGTTTTCTTTTCCGCAATTGCGAGTGATGCTGCAAGATTAACAGCTGTCGTTGTTTTACCAACACCCCCTTTGGGAATACATATTGATATTACTTTTCCCATATTAATTTACTTTAACTTCTAGTGTTAAATAATCTTCTAATTTAGCCTTGAGTATGTCTCCGGAATTAAGTTTTGAAATTCCAGCAGGCGTTCCAGTGAATATTAAATCTCCTTTTGCTATAGAGAATATACTCGATATATATGATATTAACTTATATATATTATATATCATTAAACTTGTATTTATAAATTGTATTCTAGTGTCATTCACATGTAATTCAAAATCTAAACCCATTGGATTTTTTACTAATTCTTTCGGTATAATTTCCGATACAGGAGCCGAAGTCCTGAATCCTTTCGAAACAGACCAGGGTAAACCTTTTTTTTTTGCTTCAGATTGTACATCTCTTAATGTCATATCAAGACCAATAGCATAACCAAATATATACTCTTCCGCTTTATTTTGCTGTATGTTTTCTCCATCTTTCGAAATTGCAATTACAAATTCAACTTCATTCTGTAAATTATCAGAAATATTCTTTCCCTCAAAGGCAGGAATTTTGATTTTTTCATTATTACCTATTATTGCAGTATTAGGTTTTAGAAATACAACAGGTTCTTCTTGTATTTCTTTGTTGTCAAATTCTCTTATATGCTCTAAATAATTTTTACCTATACAATAGATATTATTGACTTCAAAAGAATCGTTACTATATTTTATTTTTATTAATCGCTTCACTTTATAATTTTGAATAGGATAATTTATTGTTATTAATTACTGCATAGGGTTTACAAGTTACTTTATAACCATCAAAAGGTGTATTTCTGCTTTTCGATTTGAATTTAGATTTATTTATAACCCAATTTTTATTGACATTTAGCAGAGTCATATTGGCTTTTTCACCTTCCCTTATTCTTATATCTTTCAGTTTTAAAATTTTTCTCGGATTAACTGATAATTTTTCTATCATTTTTTTGAAAGTTATTATCCCCTTTTGAACTAAATATGTATAGGTTAAACCAACACATGTCTCCAATCCAACAATCCCAAATGGTGATTTACTAAATTTTTTTGATTTATCTGTAATAGTATGTGGAGCATGGTCAGTACAGATAACATCTATTGTATCATCTGCTAAACCCTCGATAATAGATTTTCTATCAAACGCAGTTCGTAGTGGAGGATTCATCTTAGTGTTAGCGTTTTGAGTTTTACAGTCCTCCTCAGTTAAAATAAAATGATGCGGGCAGACTTCGCAAGATACATTTATATTTCTTTTTTTAGCATTACGAATTATATCAATTCCCCTGCCGCATGAAACATGTTGAATATGATATCTGGAATTATTTATAAATTCTGTGAGCAATATATCTCTTGCGATGATTGTCGTTTCACTAACGCATGGAATACCTTTTCTTTTTATTCTTTTTGATACATCACCTTCGTTCATCACTCCTCTATTGGTGAGTTTCAAATCCTCTGCATGTTGAATAATAAGCGATTTTAATTTCGAAGTTTTCTCAAGAGCTTTTCGCATGATGTAAGGGTCCGAAACAGGTCTTCCGTCATCTGTGAAAGCTATAGCCCCGGCTTTATACAATGCGTTAATATCACTCAGTTCTTCACCAAGTCGTGATTTTGTCACACATGCGGATATATAAAGATCTGCTAATAGTTCTTTTGCTTTCTGGAGAATATCATCAATTACTTTTTTAGAATCTATTGGCGGATTAGTATTAGGCATACACAATGCACCTGTAAAACCTCCATTCATTGCTGCATTAATCCCGGATAAAATATCCTCTCTATCTGTAAAACCGGGGTCTCTAAAATGAACATGCATATCGAATAATCCCGGAACACATGTCAGATCATTGGATTTAATGAATTTTATGTCGGGTGGTAATGCTCCTTTAAATTTTCCTATTTTCTCAATGACACCATCAACTATAAGAATATCGCTACTTTCATTTAGTTTATCATCTGGAGAAACAATATTGATGTTCTTTAAAAGTAAATTCAATAAGATAAATTAATATGTTTATAATTTCTAGTGGGCAATACTGGATTCGAACCAGTGACCTCTTCCGTGTGAGGGAAGCGCGCTAACCAGCTGCGCCAATTGCCCTTTTAAAAATCAGCCTATCAGGAAATTCCATAGTAATGCATCCAAGATAAGGATCATCGCAGCACATATAACAAAAGATTTAATGGTTGATAATCCTACTCCTTGTGCACCACCCTTTGTCTGGAAACCTACAAAGCAACCAATAGATGAAATGCTTAATCCAAAAAATAAAGACTTTATAGTTGCAGACACTAAATCTCTAACTTCAAATGTATTTCTAAATCCCCGCATAAAAGTACCACCTGGAACATCGAGAAAAATTGTAGCAACTAAATAAGAACCTATTATAGCAATGGTACTCGCATAAACTACTAGTATTGGTAACATAAATGTTGTTGCTACTATTCGCGGCATTGCCAAATATCTGATTGGATTGATAGCCATAGATTCAAGAGCGTCGATTTGTTCAGTTACTTTCATTGTTCCGAGTTCTGCAGAAATAGAAGCCCCTACTCTACCTGCAAGAACGATTGCTGCAAGAACGGGACCTAACTCTACAATTATTGCTTTAGGAGTTCCTGAACCGAGGAAGCTAATCGGAATTAAACCTTTTATCTGATAAGCAACTTGCCAGCTTGATACTGCACCTGTGAAAAAACCAATTATAGAGACCAGTACAAACGAATTAACTCCCACGTGTACCATTTGTTCGATAATAAGTTTTCTATCTCGAAATATCCTTGGAAAACTCTTAAGAACACCTAAGATCAATAAGGTGTACTCCTCAAGATCAGTAAGAAACGTAGTTATTTTTCTAATCAGTAATTTTAGCAAAACGATTTTTAAAAATAAAAAAATTTTAAGTTGCCATTCTTTGAACCTTTACTTGTAGTAGCTTATTGCCAATTTTTTTCATAATAGTAAATACAAATCCTTTATAATCTACCCTTTCATAAATTTCGGGTACATGACCTGTAACTTTTTGTAAAAATCCGCTTAATGTGTGATATTCATCAGGATCGATAGGTATATTGGAATTAAATTTTTTATTAAACTCATCTATTGGGATAATTGGATTAATAAGATATATTCCCAATTTATCTTTTTGAATATTTCGAGATTCAACGTCATATTCATCCTCTATTTCACCGACAATTTCTTCAATAATATCTTCTAAAGTAACCAATCCCTCAACACCTCCATGCTCATTCACAACAATACCAAGATGTATTCGTTTCTTCTGAAACTCGTGAAGAATTTCACCGATATGTTTTGTATCCGGAAGAAAATATGCAGGTCTTAAAACATCACGCAGTAGAATGATTTCTCTGTGTTCAGTAACACTAATTAAATCTTTAGCATAAATTACCCCAACTATATTATCAATAGTTTGTCTGAATACGGGAATCCTAGAAAAACCGGATTCAATAACCGTCTTAATAATTTTATCTCTGCTCTCATCAACATTCAAAGCAACTATATTATTTCTTGGAATCATGATGTCATTTGCTGACTTATCATTAAACTCAAAAATTTTTTCGATAAGTTGATATTCTGTTGAATCTATTACACCTGATTTTGAACCTTCCGTAATTAATAACCTTAGTTCCTCTTCAGAGTGGAATCTTTCTGATTCTGTCACAGGTTTAATTCCGAATAATTGTAGAATTAAGTTTGCTGTACCATTCAAAGTCCTGATTACAGGCTTAAAAATCATATGAAATAAATTCAAGGGAATAGAAACAACTAAAGATGTAACCTTTGGGTGACGAATTGCTATAGATTTTGGCGCTAACTCTCCCAATATAATGTGAAGAAAAGTTATAAGTAGAAAACCAACAGTGATAGAAATTGTTGAAACTGATTCCGGATTTGTGATATTAATTAACCTAAAAAACGGGTCTAATAACCGTGCTGTAACGGGTTCACCAATCCAACCGAGTCCTAATGAGGAAATTGTTATTCCGAGTTGAGTCGCTGATAAGTATTCGTCTAAGTGAGTAATTAATTTGATTGCGAGTTTTGCTCTTTTATTTTCTTTTTCTGCTAAAGGTTGAATCTGTGTTTTTCTAACTTTGACAATCGCAAATTCTGCGGCAACGAAAAAAGCATTCAGTAGAACAAATATTAAAAGTAAAAAAAGATCAAAAAAAAGTTCCTTAAAATCATCCATATTTTAGTGCAAGTAAATTAATTAAATCAAATCCTATCTTCAATTTAAAAAAATTGAATAATAGTATCTTCCATCGGAAAAAAGGAATATAAAAATATTTTTATGAGATTTACATTATGCAGATAATAAGAAAAGTGTCTGATATTGATTATTTTGTGAATATCATCTTCTTAATATCAGAAGAATAATTAGTTTGCAATTTATAAAAATATATCCCGCTTGATAGATCTTTAAAATCATTTATATCGAAATTAATCCTGTACGATCCGGGATTTTGAAATTCATCGACCAATACAGCAACTTGCTTTCCGTTTAAAGTGTATATCTTCAAAGTGACATTTGATGATGTAAATAAATCATATCTAATTACCGTAGAAGGATTGAAAGGATTTGGATTATTCTGATAAAGTGTAAATTCCTCAATTTCAGAAATTCCAACTTTTATAATGTTAGAATTGATCTCTTTAAAATTCTTATCCATTAATATTAGTTTGTAATAATATACTCCGTTTTCCTTAGGTTTATTTCTGTACGAATAATAATAGAAATTCAAAGAATCGCGAACCTCTTTTCTGTCGTAATTAGAAACGTTAACATCGCTCAATAATTGAAAATCTCCACTTCCTGCTTTTTTCATTTTAAGAATGATATTCTTAACGTCAACAGGGTTAACAACTTTCCACTGCAGAGTTACCTGACCTTTAGAAATCTTAGCTGAGAAATTAGTCAACCGATTTGAGATTTCATCAATAGTCTGGGCTTTTGCTAAAAAGGAATAAAGAAATAAAATTATTAAAGTGACTTTCTTGAGTAAGTACAAAATTTATCTGTTTGCTTTCAAAAATTGTAATCTTGACTCTAATTTTTTTCTTGGGATCAATAATTTATCTTTACCAAATATAGCTTCTTCCTGTGAATTAAAAACTAGTTCATATTCGTTACTCATAACGATAGCTTCTTCGGGACACACTTCTTCACAAAATCCACAAAAAATACATCTGACCATATTTATTTCGAATTTTTCCGGGTAACGCTCTTTTTCTTTGTCAGTTTCATCTGCCTGTACTTCGATTGCTAAAGCAGGGCAGACTCTTGAACACAGTCCACATGCTACACATCTTTCTTCATCATTTTTTTCAAGTACTAACACTGGTCTTCCCCTGAACGAGGGCGGGGATTCCCATACTTCTTCAGGGTATTGACGTGTAAATTTAGGTCTAATAAAATTCTTAAGAGTTAAAGTCAGACCTTTTGCAATTTGTGGTATATATGTTTTTTCAAAAAACGTTAAATCTTTGTTCTTTACTAAGGGCATGAAACCTTTCCTATTTAATGAACATCATTTTCTTCAATGTCGAAAAATCAGCTGTGTGTAACTCATAAAAATAAACTCCTGATGATAGATTATATTTATCTGCATTAAACTCATAACTATAACTACCCTTTTTAAGATTTTCATTCTTCAATAAACCCGCAACTTCATTTCCAAGAACGTCATATACAATTAAATTAACATTTTCCTTTTTGGGAATTGAGAATGTGATAATCGTGCTTGGGTTAAACGGATTGGGATAATTTTGTTTTAATTCATAAGCATCTGCAATTGAAGAAATATTCTGAATCCCGATTGCTCCTATTTCTACAATAAAAGTGTCTTGTGAATAATTACCTGGATTTCCTTCTTCATACATCCTCACAATTGCAGTTCCAAAACCATTCCCATGACAATCAAAGTCTATATAAAAATTGGTGTCAATTTGATTCGGAGCTAAGTTGTATGCTGATGAAGGAGGTGGTGGAATTGTGTCAATAAATGGAGCATAGCAAAGGTCATAGCACATTGAAGTAGACCATCCTGGAGCCATTGTATTTTCTATTCTTGCAAATCTGAAATTATAAGTATTGGATGTGTTATTCGTAACGACAGCTCTTACTTGAACAGTAGTATCTGGATTACCAATAGGTAAATGAACGTTAGGATCTAATCTTATAAAGGTAAAATCTTGTGAGTACGATGTAGAATAAAAAACAAATAAAGAAATTAAACACAATAAAATTTTTTTCATTAGTCATTATTTGATTAAAAAACATTTTTAATTTAACATTCCTTGTAAACGTTCATAGTGCTCTTTAGCAAGTTTATAGTCGGGTGCTTTTTCCAAAGCAATCCTGTATTCTGCAAGAGCGTCAAACCATAAGCCTTTCATTTCTAATGCCCTTCCTAGGTTAACATGTGCAAATTCATAGTTATCATATTTTTTAGAATTTAAGGCTAGTTCAAACCATGTTATTGCTTCGTTATAATTTCCCTGCCTTAATAAATATGCACCGATGTCATTATACGGATTGCCTAAATCTGGATCTATACTGATAGCATTTTTACATTCCTCAATCGCTTTATCATAATCCCCTAAATCACTATACGTCCAACCGAGAAAAGTATACGCTTCCGCAGTTGGGAATATATCAATGGACAGTTTGTAATTTTTTATTGCATCCTCGAACTTTCCGCTCATCTGTAATTGATAAGCCTTTTGGAAATATTCCTTCGATTTTTCTAACAAATTCTTTGATGATTCAGTTGTCATAATTTACATCTCCTTCTAACTATTCTAAACCTTGCTTACTTTCCAAAAGTTTCTACATTAAACATAACTTATGAATTACAATTTATCAAGGTTTATTTTTTGATTCAAATTAATAATTAATGTTTAGTAATTCTTTATTTTATTATTTATTTTCCGTCCGTATGGCTAAAATAGGCATTATTTTAGGTTCGGGATTTAATAATTTCTCTAATGAGATTAAAAATGTAAACTTGATTTATGAGGATAATTCTGGAATCCATCACAAAAAGATTTCATCCGGATTTATTCGTAATAAAAAGATTATAATCTTTAATGGTAGGTATCATTTTTACGAAAGAGTAAATCTAAAAAAAATATTATTCAACATTAATAAAGCAAAAGAATTCGGTATTGAATTACTCATCTTAACTAATGCTGCAGGAGGAATTAATAAGAGCTTTAATGTTTCGGATTTAATGCTAATTACATCGCATCTGAATTTATTTTTCAGAAAAATTCCACTCAAAAGATATCTTGATTATTTCGATAAGGAAATAATTAATAAAATAAAATCCATAAGTAAGAATAATCACATAAAGTTGCATACAGGTGTTTATTGTGCAACATCCGGACCGATGTACGAAACAAAATCTGAGATAAAATATTTAAAAACATCAGGTGTAGATGCTGCAGGAATGTCAACAATACCAGAAATTATTTATGCGAATAAATTAGGAATTAAAACGATAGCTGTATCATGTATAACAAATCTTTTATCTCCTGAGTCAAAGGATATTACAGTACATGATGATGTGTTAATAGCGGGAGAAAAAGCATATCCTTCTTTTTTAAAACTCACAAAAGCAATCATTTCTGAATTTTAATTTAGAAACTTTATTTAATGTCTTAATAAGTTAAAATGATAATAGACACACATGCTCACTTGTTTTTCGACGATATTAAGAAGGATATAAATGAAGTTGTTGAGAGAGCTATAGAGCAGGAAGTTGTAAAAATAATTGTTCCTGCACTGGATTTAAAAACATCGGAGGAGGTTCTGAAATTATCGGATGAATATGAGATTATTTATGCTGCAATTGGTCTTCACCCAGCAGATATTAAAGATGTGGATTTAAAAGATATAAAGACGATAGAAGAACTCTCTGTCCATGATAAAGTTGTAGCAATCGGTGAGATTGGTCTTGACTATTACTGGAACAAAGACAACATGACAGAACAAAGAAGTTTTTTCCGTGAACAAATTGAACTGGCAAAAGACAAAATGCTTCCGATAATAATACACACAAGGAATTCTATAAAAGATGCTCTTGATCTTATCACCGATGCTTATGATAATAGATTGAAGGGTCAGTTTCATTGTTTTAGCGGAGATGAGAACGACATGAAGGAGATTATAAAATTAAACGACTTTTACGTTTCTTTCTGCGGTAACGTAACGTTCAAAAATTTCAAACATCAAGAATTAATCAAAAACACACCCGCAGAGAAACTTCTATCCGAAACAGACTCCCCTTTCCTGACGCCCGAACCATTCAGAGGAAAACTGAACGAACCATCGAGAATTGTTTACACAATAAAGAAGATGGCAGAAATAAGGAATATGAATTATGACGAGCTTTTGAAAACTCTTTATGAAAATGCGGAACAGTTGTATTTTAGTAAATAATGTTACGATAAAGTATAAACAAGTAATTAACTAAAAATCAATTTAGTTATTTAAAATAAATTTTTATTAAATTATATTAAGTAAATATTATTAATTAAAAAAATAATAATACTATGAAAGATTATAGACTATTCAGACAAGATGGTGGTTCAGGAAATGTTCCTCCTCCGCCTCCGCCGAGTACTCCACCACCTCACCCCCCCCTCCAACCCCCACAAACAGAGGGTTCAATAAT
>CAYYJH010000025.1:0-18492 GCA_964472195.1 uncultured Ignavibacteriaceae bacterium
GTGTTTGTTTTGTTAAATGTGCTGAATCGAAGAATTGTAATTATATAGTACCGTACGGATATTCATATATTTGCACCTGCCCCACGAGAATTGAGATATACAATAAATATCGCAAATAGATTTTTAATGAGCGGTAAAGTAATCCCTTTGTCAAAGTCGAAGACCCGACTTGGTGAGGGGGGAAGGCTTGCTCACCGTAGGTGAGCAAGCAGAGGGGTTCGATACTACCACAGTAAAATTTAATGAATTGCATTCGTTATCAAATATTCATAATATATTATGTGCTATAGTGAAATAAATTTCTTTTCAAAATATATAATTTTATTAATTTGAGAGCGGCGACAACCCTGTAGCAGATAGGTACCCTTGGAATAGATCCCTGTCCTTAATCAAACTATTCCAGAATTAAATAATCTTTCCGATTAAATGTCCCGCTCTCTTTTTTTATACAATAATAAATAATTCTACACACGTTAGTCCCGAGTTCTCGGGACTCCTGAAGTTATTCACATCAAACTCCTTTAGCATTCGCATACTTTTCCCTTAAGATTTACTTTTTATAAATAGTATATCAATAAATAAAAGCATTTTGTATTTTTGTATTCTTTAAAACGCACTATTATAGATTATGATGCTTAAATATTTATTTATCACATTAGGTACAATATGTTTAGGATTAGGAGTAATCGGGGTGTTTGTCCCGGTACTTCCAACGACTCCATTTCTTTTATTATCCGCAGCTTTTTATGTACGCAGTTCAAGGCGTATGTATTGCTGGCTTTTAAACCACAAACTTTTTGGTAAATTTATTAGGGACTTCAGGGAAAGCAGATCAATTTCATTACGAAATAAATTTATATCTATCTCATCTATGATAATTATGATTGGTTTATCGGTGTTTGTATTTGTTGATGAACTTTACACAAAAATAATATTAGTGGTATTAGGAATTATTGGGTTTACTATGATTCTATCATTTCCAACCACAAAGGAAAATAAAAGTACATAATTAATTATTTCCCATCCATCAAAAACTATCCATTGCTATTCATTCTAACGTTTAATTTCCTCATCAATTTCATTATATTTGTGAAATTTTGATAAAATTATATAAAATTTGATTCTTATATTTAAGAAGAATATCTACTCGAAGATAATATTATCGTATTTATTAATACTCTTTTTCACACCCGCACTACTATCTCAAATAAAAGTATATGAAAGACAAACTACAGACGAGTTACTCAATGCAGGTCTTTCGTATAAAAGTGAAACGAGAAATATTATCAACCTGAATGGCAAGTGGATGCTTTCTTTCGATGAAGGAAAATATTTTTCTGAATACATTATACCAATTGCATACGACTTTAATGGATGGGTTATTTTCAAAAAAAGTGTATCAATCCCGAATGATATGCTCTTGAATTATAATTTCGTTTTAGTTGCAGAAGGGATAAACTATGAATCAAAAATCAAAATTAATAACATCTTTATCACAGAACATGAAGGCGGCTTTTCATCATTCAAAATACCAATTGACGAAAACATTTTACGAGAAAATAATGAGATAATAATCGACGTTTCAAGCGAGCTTAACCACAGGAATACCATTCCCCTATCAAACCAGATTAACTTCTCAAAAAATTATGGGGGAATCAATAAAGACATTTATATTTTAGCCGTTCCGAAAATATATGTTTTCAAAAATAAATTAGATTACACTATTGATAGTAAATTTTCTGTTAGCATTACGAATAACTGTACAATAAACTCCGGCAATATTGATAATCTGGTTAACAATGAAAATAAAGATTTCTTACTCAAAACTATATTAGTCAATAAATCCACGGGTGAGACAGTCTTCGAAAGTAATGCAGTCAAATTTACTATTGATGACTTCAACACGAAGCAGATTGCAAATAAATTTGTTTTAAAAAATCCACTGTACTGGTCGCCGGAGAATCCTCAGCTATATATCGTCAAAACTCTTGTTTTCCAAACTGAAAACATAATTGATGAAAATATTAGTGAGTTCGGATTATGCGATGTAAAATTTGATAAAGACCATATAACCGTTAATGGTTTCCCAACGATGTTGAAGGGTATAGATTATTATGAACACACACCGCATTATGCATCAGCATTAAATTACAAGGATACTGAAAGAGACTTTTTAAACATAAAGGGACTTGGATTCAATTGTGTGCGGGTTCCTGGAAGGTCCGCTCATCCTTATATAATAAATATCTGTAATAGAATCGGATTGTTTTTATTACAGGAGATTCCTTTCAATGAAGTACCGGAAAGAATTTTAAAAGATAATGAATATACACAAAGAGCTTATGATTATATGGAAAGTGTTATTAACCGAGACAAGAACTCTGTTTCAATTATCGCCTGGGGAATCGGAAACAACTTTGATGTAACAAGCGATGCAAGTATTAACTACGTAAAGAGTGCTAAGCAAATTGTAAATGAAATTGACAAAAGACCTATTTATTACACCACAAGAAATATTAATCACGATATTTGTTCAGAATACATTGACCTGAAGGGTATCAATTTCTATACAAACAGTTCTGAAAAAGTTAAGACTGCAATAAATGAATTAAAAAACAGTATAAGATTAAACAAGAGTGGTAAACCATTGCTGTTTGTTTCTTCTTATGGAATAAACATAACAAATGAAATTAGTTATGGTTTTAGTAATATTCATTCAATAGAAGCCCAAACAAAATTTTTAGTTGATAATTACAAAATCTTAAGCAAATCATTTTTTGGTAATTTCATTTCTTCATATTCCGATTGGATTACTGAGCGTCCCTTAAATTATCCTCAAAACGCAAACCGTTTCTTAAAAACAGATGGTATATACGATTTATATAGAGTTCCGAAACAGTCAGCAGGATTTTTGAATAGAGTTCTCAATGACCAGGAAATTTCAAAAATATTGGAAGGCACACCGAGCGATAATGAATCCTATATTTTTGTAGTAAGCGGAATTATTGTATTAGTGATATTTATTATCATATCGAGTAATGTGAAAAAATTTAAAGACAATTTATGGAAATGTATAATCAGACCAAATTATTTCATCCAGTATGCAAATGAACAAATGCTGATATCGGTTTATCAAAATATTATTTTGGGCATCTTTATATCATTTGGATTAGCACTTTATTTATCTGCATTGTTTTATTTTTACCGCGACAATAATTTCTTCGACATGTTAGCAGCCAATTCATTTCATTCGGATTACATAAAAATAATTGTATCAGACTATATTAATAAACCGTATAAATCTATTATTCTATTATCAATTATATTTTTTATTATACAATTTTTAACTGCGTTCGTAATATATTTTATTTCCCTCTTCAGAAGAGGAGCATCATATTTTAAGAACATATATACAATTTCTGTTTGGACATCATTGCCTTTGCTTGTTTGTTTAATAATGGGAACAGTGATTTTCAAACTTGCTTCACTGAATACAGATTATATCACTTTTTCTTTTATTATATTTGCGTTAGCTTATTTTATGCACATATTAAGATTATTATCGGGGACAAGAATATTATTTGAGCTAACAAGAGTCAAAGCGTACGCTTATGGAACATTGATTATTGTACTTATATACGGAAGTATTTTTTCATATTTTTATTTTTTCAGATCAACGATTAGCATATTAGATTTAATCTTAAGTTATTACTGATTGTGTAAAAAATCATATAAACAGTTACACATTAAATGTATTTATCAAAAATAGAAATATTCGGTTTTAAATCTTTCGCAGAAAAAACGAAAATTGAATTCGGTGATAAGATTTCAGCCATCGTAGGTCCTAATGGTACGGGTAAATCAAATATTGTTGATGCAATCAGATGGGTGCTTGGTGAGCAGGGTGACAAAGTTTTGAGAAGTGAAAAACGCGAAGATGTTGTATTCAGTGGGACAAAAAACAGAAAACCTTTAGGTGTAGCAGAAGTTTCTTTGACAATAGAGAATAATAAGAACTTACTACCAACCGAATACAGTGAAGTAGAAATTGCGAGAAGATTTTATAGAAGTGGGGACACAGAATATTTCTTGAATGGTACAAAAGTAAGATTGAAAGACATCAGGAATTTATTTATCGATACAGGTGTAGGACCCGATGCTTATTCGGTAATAGAATTGAAAATGGTTGAGACCATTCTATCACACGTAAAAAATGAAAGAAGAAAACTTTTCGAAGAAGCCGCTGGTGTCGTTTCGTATAAACATAACAGGGACCTCACGTATAAGAGACTTGATTCCGTAAAAGAGTCTCTCGTTCGTGTAAACGATATTATTAGAGAAAAACAAAGAAACGTCAATGCTTTAGAAAGACAGGCTAAAAAGAATCAAGAAGCTAAAAAAATCTCTGAGGAATTAAAAAAACTTGAGCTTGTAGTAAGTAATATTGATTTTAAGAATCTACATGATGAAATAAAAAATATTAAAGACCACGAACACGAGAATATTTCACTAAAGGAAAAGCTTCAAAATGACATAAAAGAATTTGATGAGAAGTCCGATATATTACGAGATGAGATTCAAAAGTATGAACACATTATTAATGAGATAAACGAAAGATTAACCGAAAAGAAAGATAAAATAAATGAATACGAACGTGATAATTTAGTTTCAAATGAAAAGATAAAGAGTACCGAACATAATATTTCAAGATTAGAAAATGAAAATGAAGATTTCGATGTAAGTATAAAGATAAATAAGGAAAAAGAATCTGAACTTAATGAGAGGGTAAAAGTATTAACGGATACATTATCTGTTTCACAAGAATCATTGACTGATAAGAAGAAAAATGTCGATGAAACCATCAAAACAATAAACGAAAAGAAAAATGAAATAATCGAACTCGGTAATAAACTTAAGAACACGAATAAAATTTTAAACGAAAGTAAAAGTAAATACCAGGAAAATAAAATAAACTTAGAGAACAATCTAACTCAACTGGAAAAGATCACTGAAAATACCAGCCAGAATCTGAATACATTAAACATAAATGAAGGCGAAAAAGATAATCTGGAAAAAGAACTTCACGATATTAAAGACAAACTGAAAAGTGCAGAGAGTGAACTAAATTATTATAAAAATCTATACAACGATTTATTTGAAAAGATTACAGAGTCCGGAAAAGATATAACTCAAAGAACAATCGAGCTGCAAGAAAAGAAAAACAAAGTCTCTCACCTGAATAACTTGCTAAAAACATTTGAAGACTACGCTGAAGGAGTAAAGTATCTTGTAAAGGAAAATCAACAAAGCAGTGTACAAACAGTTATAGACACGATTGAGGTCGATGATAAATATAAGGTCGCAATCGAAACTGCCTTAGGTGAGGTATCAAACTATCTGATATTAAATAATTCCAGAGAACTCGACAATTTAATCAACTTACTTTCGAAAAACGAGAAAGGCAAAGTGACTTTTATTCTGAACGAGAAATTATCTTACGGTAATTTATTTATCAATGAATTTTTAGATCACGAACCGGATTTCATCAGAGAAAAAGGTGTTTATGGATTTGCTGATAAATTCGTTAAATGTAATAATAAAGAATACTTCTTATTGATAAAATATCTTCTTGATGAATATATAATCGTAGATGATTTAAACACTGCTTACAGGTTGTCTAAGGATAATTTCTTTAAGTTTATAACCCTTGATGGAGACATTGTTACAGAAAGTTTTATAAGAGCGGGCAGTAAAGTAAAAGAAGAAAGTATCAAATTAGGAAGACAAAAACAGATCGATAGACTTATAATTGACAATAAAAAATTAGAAACAGAATTAAATGAAAAAAGGAATGAAGCAGCAGAGTTAAAAAGAAAATTCGATGAAATTGATGTTGATTATTATAAAAGTGCTTTTGATCAAATTGAAAGAGAATACAATCGAGTATCGAACGAAATTTCAAAGGTCGATTTTAAACTCGAAGAGACTAATAAAACAATTGAAACCAACGACGATTCCTATAATACTATACAAAGTGAAAACAAAATACTAAATGATACTATTAACAGATTAATCGATGAAGTGAACAAATATGAACATGAACAATCAAACCTTGATGGGGAATTAGGATTTTTAACCGATGAATTCAATGAGATAGAACAAAAGTATTCTGAGTATCTTAGCGAGTATAATAGCTTCAACCTGGAAATGACAAAACTAAAGAGCGAATTCAAAAATGAAGAACAGAACTTAGATAGAATAAAAAAATCCATTGACTATCAGAGCAGCCAGATCGAAAAAAACACAAACGAAATTGAAAGAGAAAATAATTCATTCGAAGAATTAAAGATTGAAGTCAAAGATAACACTGATAAACTTATATTACTAAAAGAAGAAGAAGGAAAAATACTCGAAGAATATAACTCACAAAAAGGTATCTTCGATGAAAAGAAAAAAATACAAAACGAAATTGATTTAGACCAGAGAGATAGACGAACTCGCTTCGATGAAGTATCACAGAGATTAATTGATTCACAAGTAAAAATTAAAGAAAACGAAATAAGGTCAGAACAGCTCAAAGATTACATATTTAAAAAATACGAAATAGAAATCCCCTTAAAAGATCAACAAGATAGTGAGTTCAGAGTGGAGATAGAAAAGGAATTTATAACAGAGGAAAGCAAAGAGTTCGATTTAGTAAGGGCTAAAAAAAGAATCGAAGGATTAAGCGAAAGGCTTAAAAAACTTGGCGGAGGTTATCAACAGGTAATCTGGGAAGATTTCGAGTATGAGAAAGAAGAGCTAAATAAAATGATAGTTCAAAGAAAAGACCTGCATGAATCCGAGAAGGATATAAGAAAAACCATAGATAGGATAAATACAGAAGCAAGGGAAAGGTTTTTAAAAACTTTTAATGAGATAAAACAAAACTTCAGCATGATATTTAAGCAGCTCTTCCAGGAAGGTGATGAAGCAAATTTAAGATTGGTTTATGATGTTGATGAGGAAGGTAAATTGATAGAAGACCCTCTTGAATCAAAGATTGAGATAACAGCAAAACCACGCGGAAAGAGACCTACATCTATTGAGCTTCTTTCCGGTGGTGAAAAGACTTTAACTGCTATCGCTCTACTGTTTGCAATATACCTCGTAAAACCTTCACCATTTTGTATACTCGATGAAGTAGATGCACCTCTCGACGTAGCAAACCTTGCAAGATTCAATAAAATGATAAGAAGATTCTCGGAAAACACTCAATTCATCCTTATCACACACAATGAACGAACTATGGAAACCGTTGATAAATTATACGGTGTAACAATGCAGGAAACTGGTGTAACAACAATTGTAGAAACGACATTTAAAGATAAAGCATCGTAAAATCGTATTAATTAAATTTTATACTAATGACATCAAAAGAAAAAGAATTTTTAGAGAAACTGACTAATGAAGCTGGACCTTCAGGATATGAAGACAGTGTCCAGGAAATCTGGAAAAAAGAAATATCCAAATTCTGTACAAACATAAAAAAAGATATTCACAGTAATATAATAGCTACACTGAATCCACAAAAGGATTTCTCAATTATGATTGTCGGGCATGCCGATGAAGTAGGGTTAATTGTCAATTATATTGATGATAAAGGTTATTTGTATTTTACATCGATAGGTGGAGTTGATCAAAGCATACTGGGTTCACAAAGAGCAAGAATACTGACTGAGAAAGGAATTATAGAAGGTGTCTTCGGACAAAAATCTTTGCACTTAGAAGAAGAAAAAACCAGGAAAATTCCGAAAAGACATGAAGTATATATTGATATTGGTGCTAAAGACAAAAAGGAAGCATCCAAGCATGTTATGGTAGGAGACCCGATAATTTATGGTGAGGATTTTAAATTCCTTTTGGGTGATTATGTATCATCAAGATGTTTTGATAACAGGATAGGAGTTTTTATTGTTGCAGAAGCATTACGAAGATTAAGTACAAAGAAAATCAGTTCGAAAATTTATGGAGTTTCTTCAGTCCAGGAAGAGACGGGTGTCTGGGGAGCCCGTAATGCTGCTTACTCTCTCAAACCAACCATTGCAATTGCTATAGATGTCATGGCATCGACAGATGTTCCAAACGTACAAAAAGAAGCTTATGGTGATTTTAAACTTGGGAATGGTCCGGTAATTAGAAGAGGTGTAATTGCTAATAAGAAAGTTACATCAAAAATGATAGACGTCGCTAAGAAAAAGAAATATAAATACCAGATCGATATAGAAAATGGATTTTTTGGAACTGATGCTGACCCTATATCTAAAGTCAGGGGTGGTATCGCCGTTGGAGGATTGGAAATCCCAACCAGGTATCTCCATTCATCGAGAGAAGTATTAAATCTTAAGGATGTTGACACAGCTATCGAATTACTTACAGATATCATTTTAGAATTCGACAGGGATAAAAAATTTCTTGATATCAAATAAGTGAAAAGATATAAGTTAAAAATTTTTTGTGATTTCGACGGTACAGTTACAAAAAATGATGTCTGGGTTGCTTCATTAGGAAAATTCATAAAAAATAAAAAGAAGTTAGACTGTATTTGTGAAGAATTTTCATCACTTCTAATAACTGCCAGGGAATGCATCAGAAAAGAGCTTGCACTCGTCGAAGATTTTAATTTAGAAAAATTTAATAGTTACCTGGATAAAGAAGAACTCGATGACTATTTCAAAGAGTTTTTAGAGTATTGCCGGGAAAATGATTTTGAAGTTGTATTAGTCAGCGAAGGTTTGGATTATTATATCGATTATATTTTAAAACGTAATAATCTAAACATGAAATTCTTTAGTAATAAGCTCGTTCTGAATTCATCCAAAAAAGAGAGTAGAGTCGATACGTTTGAGGTTGGTTGTGCGTTTCCACACTCTGATGAAACTTGCAACTGGTGCGGAATGAGCAAGAGAAATGTACTTATTAGCAATACAAATGACTTCAATGACGAAATATCAATTTACATAGGAGATGGTGTTTCAGACTTTTGCGTAAGTCATTACGCTGACATCGTGTTTGCTAAAAAAGCTTTAGCTTCTCACTGCTGGAAAAGCAACATAACTTATTTCGAATACAAAACTTTTAAAGATGTGATCAATAAGCTCAAAAAACTTACTGAGCAAAATAAAATAAAACAAAGACAAACTGCTAAATATAACCGAAGAGACGTGCTGCTCGGTGGTTAGTTAATAATATCAAATGAAATCTGTAGGAAAAATTCTTTACAAATATAGAAGTTATACTCCAATACCTTTTCTTCTAATTATGATCGTTTTCGCAACTCCGAATATTACAAGCATTATAATAGGTTTGACTATAGCTTTAATCGGAGAATCTATTAGACTATGGGGAGTTAGTTATTTCGGAAGTGTTTCGAGAGCAACTACACAGTTTGTCGAAGCAAGCTTGATAACTCAAGGACCGTTCTCGTATTTAAGAAATCCACTGTACATAGGAAATATTATGATTTATTTCGGACTTGGAATAATGAGTCTGGCATTATTTCCCTATCTGCAAATATTCGCACTCATATATTTTACGTTTCAATACTATTGTATAATTTTTAATGAAGAGGAGTATCTGTATTCTAAATTTCAGGATGCTTTCACTGTTTACAAAAGCACTGTGAAAAGATTCCTTCCTCAGATAAATAGTATACCCGAAGAAATAAGATCAAAACTCTCTTTTAATTTAAGGAGTGGATTAAAATCAGAAAAGAGAAGTCTGCAGGCAATAGTAATTACTATACTGATATTACTAATACTTTACTTATTAGATTTGAAATTGTGGATACTCTTTGTATAAATTTTCTAACGTCAATAATTGCAAGATAAAGAAAAGAAAATATTCATTGTTGCAGGAGAGACTTCGGGAGATACACACTCTTCCAATCTTGTAAAACATATAAAAGAAATTTTACCTGCTATAGAAATTTCGGGAATCGGTGGTAGTTATTTACAAAATGAAAATGTAGATTTAATTCATAACTATGAAGAAATAAATTACATCGGTTTTTCATCGGTTATTAAAAATCTACCTAAGATAAAAAAGATCTTATCTGAAACAGTAAATCACATTAAGAAGACTAATCCGGATGTTGTAATTTTAGTAGACTTCCCCGGTTTCAACCTCAAGCTCGCTGAAAAAATAAGAAAGTTCTATGATGGAAAAATTATATACTATATTTCACCGCAATTATGGGCTTGGCACAAAAGTAGAATCAAAAAGGTCAAGCAGTATATCGATAGGATGCTCGTTGTTTTCCCGTTTGAAATTGATTTTTATAAAAAAGAAAACATCAAAGCCGATTTCGTCGGTCATCCCTTAATTAATAGAATTGATGACTACCTAAAAAAGAATAAAAAAATTAAATCGACTAAATTCAGGATCGGTCTATTACCGGGGAGCAGAATGGAAGAGGTTAAAAAGATACTACCCCTTCTATCAGAAGTAGCTGAAAAATTTCAAAAAGAAATCAGAGCAGAGATCAACATTCTTTGTCCTGAAAATATTAACATTGATATTTATAAAAAAATAATAAGAGATAGAGACTTCAATCTTATTAGAAGTTCAGCAGGAGACAATTCAAATTACAAATTTATTCAAAATTCCGAACTGTTATTTACAAAATCGGGCACATCCACTTTAGAGTGTGCTTTAATTGAAACACCATTTTGTGTTGTATACAATACAACCCCCTTTAATTATATCATCGGTAAAAAATTGATTAAAGTTGAGCACATCGCTATTGTAAATATTCTTGCAGGGAAAAAGATTGTGAAGGAATTTATACAAAAAGATTTCAACGAAAATAATTTACACTTCGAGGGTATGAAAATCCTTACGCATGAAAATTACAGAAAGCAAATGTTAGGCAATTTTAAAAACTTAAGAGCCATCTTAACTAAAAGCCAGCCAATCGTAAATGCTGCTGATATTATTTGCAGTTACTTAAAATGAAAAATAAATTTAAGAATAAGTTTCTGAATTTTTCCGGAAAGTATCTTTTACCTACATTAATTAATTTAAACAACATTGTTCTTCGTTTACAAGTAGTTAATAAGCCCGTTGACTTATCGAATAAAATTTTTATTTTCTGGCATGCAAAAATGCTAACCGGATGGTGGCTGTTCAAGAAAGAAAAATGCTTTGCCCTCGTATCAAAAAGCAAGGACGGTGACATCCTCACCCGATTATTACATAAATGGAAATACGACGTAATCAGGGGGTCCAGTTCTAAAAGAGGAAAAGAAGCATTGGAGCAAATCATAGGAGAAATCACTGATGGTAATTCAGTAGTACTGACTCCAGACGGTCCAAGAGGTCCCACTAAAGAAATAAAAAACGGTGCTTTGATTATTTCTAACAGAACAGGGTATCCTATCATACCAGTTAAGATCAATTACTCGAAGAAAAAGATTTTAAATAAAAGCTGGGATAAGTTTGAAATACCTTTACCATTTTCAAAATGTGAAGTATCTTTTGGGAAACATTTCTATTATAAAGAATTTTTATATGATAAAGACCTTTCTAACTTTAAACAAGAAATTTCTTCACAAATGTAAAAATGGGGATTGATAAAAGTTGTTTAAATATTTCAGATTATTATTACTACCCCTTTCGTTATTTTATGCTCTGTACAACTGCATAAAAAACAAACTGTATGATCTTGGTTATTTGAAATCAGTACGCGTTTCAAAACCCGTAATATCACTCGGTAATATATCAACCGGAGGAACAGGTAAAACGCCTTTTGTAATTCATCTTGCCGAATATTTCTTAAAAAAACAAAAAAGTGTTGCTATCATATCAAGAGGATATAAAAGAGACTCAAAAGATCTTCTCCTGGTGTACAATGGGAATAAAATGCTTTGTAGTGTGAAAGAATGCGGTGATGAACTTTACATGGCAGCAGAAACAATAAAACACAACTACAAAAACTTTTTTGTTGCAGCTTGTAATGATAGAGTTAAAGCAGCAGAAATGCTTATAAAAGATTTTTCACCCGATGTTATTTTACTTGATGATGGTTTTCAGCATAGAAGAATTGCAAGAGACCTGGATATAGTTTTGATAGATGCACAGGATTATTATAATAACAAAATAAGTAATTCTTTATTCTTACCCGGCGGAAACCTTAGAGAATCATTCCGTGCCTTAAAAAGAAGTGATATTGTTATTCAGAATAACAAGACATCGAGCTATCCAGCATTAGCAAAGATTAAGAAATTTAACAAAGAAATCGTCACAATAAATTACAATGGGAATGCATTATTTAATCATTCTGGTGAATTACTAAACACAGAAAAGAATAACGCAATTGTTTTTTCAGGAATAGCAAATACAGATTCGTTTTACGATTTGTTATCAGACCTTAATATTAATATAAAAGAAAAAATTAAATTAAAAGACCACCAGAAATACACTATCAAGGATATTAATTTCATATTAAGTAAATATAAAAGTGATTACATTTTTGTAACAACAGAAAAAGACTTTGTAAAAATAAAAGAGTTCAAAGAATTCATAAATAATTATCCAGTATACTATTTGAAATTAAACATCAACATATCAGATAATTCCGATATACTGGAAAAAAGATTAGAACAATTTATAAATGAATAGACTTAGCGTAATGAAAAAGAGTTTTCGTGAAAGAATTCAATTTGCAATTAATAGCCTTTTAATCTGTACTATATTAATTTGCCCAAGCCTAATTATATATTCCTGTACAGGTTCACAAAATAATATTGATGTTGATTTAACAATCGAAGAATTAAAACAACGAGTGAACATAAATTCATCTAAGATAAAATCATTAAAAGCCGAGGGTACTATAGACATTGAAACTCCTGAGATGAGTAACTCAGGAACGATTACCGTAAACCTCTTAAAACCCGACAGTCTCTACACAAAATTGGAAGGTCCTTTCGGTATTGATGTTGCAGACATTCTTTTGACACGGAATAGTTTTATTTATTACAACGTCATGGACAACAGAGTCATTAAAGGTCCCTCAAGTCCTTTGAATGTCGGAGCAATAATGAGAATAAAATTAGACTTCGATGATATAATTAATGGTTTTTCCGGAACTTTCTTTTTCAAAGATGTAACCTCAGATAATTCTAATTTAAAATCTGACGGAAACAAATACCTGCTAACAGCAAAAGATGATATTACCAAGGAAATAAAAAAGTATTGGATTGATTCAGATGATTTTTATATTACAAAGTACGTAATTATCGATTACAATAATAAAGTTTTACTGGAAATGGAATACCTTGATTACAATTACAGAGACGGTGTTTACTTTCCGAACAGAATTTCTATTAGCAAACCGCAGGAGAATACATATATATGGTTAGATTACACAATAAAATCTTTTAACAGTAAGGATTTAACTTTCAAATTTAAAATTTCAAGTAGTGCCGAAGTAATTATCTGGCAATGATAAAAAAAGTAACTCTAATATTACTACTCTTTACATTCAGCGTAAATTTTCTTTTGAAAGCTGATTATGATTTAAAGAAAGATAAAGCTAAACAGATATACAATTTCAAAAAAGATATCGAGATGTTAGAAGATTTGATTCTCAAAAACGATTTCCTAATAGATAAATACAAAAACGAACTCAAAAAATTTGACAACCAGGTCTCAATGATTACAGAGCTCTTACAAAATGTAGAAGTCGATCAATTAGATTCAAAAGAAAAACTTTTGCTTGAAGAAGCCGAACTTATTAAAAGAAATAATAAACTTAAAAAACTCAAATCAAAATTCAAACAAAAAATAATCTGGTTATACAAACACGGTGCCGGATACAATTTAGAGGTAATATTTTCTTCGGAGACACTAAACCAATTTTATGTAAGACTCGAATATTTAAACAAAGTTTCACATATGCGTAAAAAAGATTTTGACAGAATCAGAAACAATCAATACTTGTTAGAAGAAAAAAAGAAAATTTATAATCTCGAAGCAAGAGAAAAACTCGATTACATTACAAAAAAAAGAGAAGACCAAAGAACACTTCTCGAACAGAAAATATTAAACGAAAACACACTCAAGTCGTTGAATTACGAAAACGAAAATCTTAACAGGCAGATTGAACACAAAAGAAAGATGATAAACGAAATCGAGAACTATCTGTCAATCTTGAAAAGTGATTTTATTTATGAAATCGACCAAAAGATAGATTATGCAGGTAAACCTTTTGAGAGTCTTAAACAAAAATTAATTATTCCTGTACAAAGCGTAAACATTTTATCTGATTTTGGAGAATCTATTAATCCCGAGACAAGAACAATAACGTATAACAATGGAATAGATGTATCGATCGCAAAAGGTTCGGATGTAAAATGTGTTGCAACCGGTGTTGTTGAAGACATACAATTCATTCCGACGTTAGGAAATGTCATTATAATAAAACATGACAGTATTTATAAAACGATATACGCAACGGTCGAAGATATTACGGTCACAAAAAACAGCAGCGTTAACACCGGTATGATTATTGCAAAGACATCCGAGAATATCAACGGACAATCGTTTCATTTCGAGTTGTGGATAAACAATTATCCAACCGATCCCAAATTTTGGTTTAGAAGATAATAGATATTTATGCATTTGGGAAATAATACAAAAAAGATTTCAATAATTTTACCCGTATACAACCGAAAGAAACTATTAAAGAGAGCAGTTCTATCAATTTTAAACCAGAGTTATAAAAACTTTGAGGTGATAATAGTTGATGACGGCAGTGAAGATAAAGTTGAAAACTATTTATTCCCGGTATTAAAGAAATACGATTACTTTAAGTATGTAAGACATTCGAACAGGAAAACACCATTGTCGATGAACACCGGGATAAGATTAGCCGCAGGGGATTTCATAACGTTTCTTGATTCCGATGATGAATACGAAAAAGATCATTTAAAACATCGAATAAATTTTTTCAAAAATAACAAAGAGGTTGATTTAATTTATTCATCTGCAACAATCATAGGTAAAGAGCAGGACTTTTTTGTTCCTGACGCAAGGAATAAGAAAAAACTTATTCACTTAAATGACTGCATCATCGGGGCTACATTTTTTGGGAGAGCAGAAGTGTTTGACAAATTGAATGGTTTTAAAGACATTTACTCTTATGATTACGACTTTTATAAAAGAGCTAAAAGAATTTTTCACGTTAAAAAACTTGATATACCAACATACATATATTACAGAAACACACCAGACAGTGTTATTAACTTAATGAAGAAGGAGTTAACATGACGAAAGATGAAATTTTTATTAACGATTGCATAAAACTTGCTCAAAGAGGGAAAGGTCATACATCGCCAAATCCTATGGTAGGATGTATCATAGAAAAAAATTATAAAATTCTCGGTAAAGGGTACCACAAAAGATATGGAGATGCTCATGCAGAAGTGAATGCAATAAAAGATGCGAAACGAAATAAACATGATTTAAAAGGAACAGTTTTATACGTTAACCTTGAACCTTGCTGTCACTTCGGGAAAACACCGCCGTGCACTGATTTGATAATTGAAGAAGATATTTCCGAAGTTATCATAGGAATGAAAGACCCAAACTATCTTGTCAGTGGAAACGGTATTAAAAAATTAGAAGAAGCCGGTATAAAAGTCAAATTCGGAATCCTCGAAGACAAATGTAAAGAGTTGAATAAGTTTTATATAAAATACGTAACAGAAAAGCTTCCTTACGTTACCTTGAAAATTGCCCAGAGCATAGATGGTAAGATTGCTTTACCAAACTTCGATTCCAAATGGATTTCCGGGAAGAAATCAAGAATATTCGTGCATAAACTCAGGAGTGAATATGATTCTGTTCTAATCGGAACGAACACTGCAAAGTACGATAATCCCGAGCTGACCGTTCGTGAAGTGAAGGGCAGGGATCCAATGCGTTTCGTAATCGACAAGGATTTCAAACTATATAAAAATAATCTTAAACTTTTTTCCGATTCAAGTAACGCAAATACTTTTTTAATTACTTCAAAGAAAAAGCAGGCAAAAAAACACCATGAAGGATTTACAGCAATATATTTAAAAGAGAAAAAGAATCGAATTAGCTTGAAGAAGATATTAAAAACAATATACAAGTTAAACATTTCAAGTGTACTTGTAGAAGGTGGTGGAAATTTATTTTCACAGTTTGCTGAAACAAATTTATTCGATGACTTGTATTTGATAGTTTCACCAAAAATAATCGGCAAAGGGATCTCATCTTTCAAAGATTTTAAAATAAATAGTTTGAAAAAAGCAAAAAAATTATTATTGATAAAAAAAGTAACTTCTGATAACGATTTAATTCTGCATTATAAAAACACTAAAAATTCATAACACATGTTTACAGGAATAGTAACAGATACAGGAAAAATTATCTCGATGAAACAAAAAGGCGACAGCATTGCATTTGTTGTACAACCAACTAAACGAAGATATTTAAAAGATACAAAAACCGGTGACAGCATGGCTATCGATGGTGCATGCATGACAATAGAGAAAACAAAAGATAATAAATTTCAGTTTACGACTATTAAGGAATCATTAAGTAAAACCAATCTCGGTTACTTAAATAAAGGCAGTTACGTTAACCTTGAGAAGCCGATGAAAATAAACTCAACCCTCGACGGTCACATAGTACAGGGACACGTCGATACAACGGGTACCATTGAGAAAATAAACCGCTTGGAAGACAGCTGGGAATATTTCGTGAAATTCTCATCGAAATTTAAAGACAACATAATTTATGTTGGTTCAATCTCAATCAACGGAATCAGTTTAACGATTGCAGAAATTGTTAGAGAGACTAAGAGATCAGTTCTAATTAAAGTAGCAATCATTCCACACACATACGAAGTAACAAACTTTAAATACCTTAAACCAAAAGACCCGGTGAACATCGAGTTTGATATGATGGGGAAGTATGTAAAAAGAATAATAGGTGGGGAGAGAGGGAAGACATAAAGAATAATAACATTTCAGTAAGATTGTTGATAATTCTTAGAAAAATTTTTATTTTAAAAAAATTAATAAGTCGCAAAATATTTTTCTAAATATTAGAAAGTTACAGTCAAATTAATAGTCATACATAAAAGATAAGAAGAAACAATAGATAGAATGTTAGCAGAATACCAAAATATGTTAATTCCAAACAAAACATATTTCGAGTAGTCAACAGAATCAAAGAATAAATGCTATAAAGTTCTATTATGAAAAACTATTAGGCAGAAATAAACAATTTTGTACTCTGAATCATCCACAAAAAGAAAAGAAGTTACCAAAGGTTTTAAGCAAGAATGAAGTAAAAAATATAATTAATTCCTGCAATAATATTAAGCATCATTGTGTTTTAATGTTGATATATTCAGTCGGATTAAGACGAAGTGAATTAATTGATTTAAAAGTTTCTGATAAGGAACGGATTTAAGATATATTCAAGAACTGCTGGGACACAATAGCTCGAAGACTACTGAAATCCACACCCATGTATCAAAAAAAGCACTTGATAAAATAAGGAATCCAGTTGATGATTTTTTTGAATAAAAAAGGTTTAATTGTAAAATAAAAACAAAATATAAACAATTGTGCTTATACCTCCAAAATGGCTGAGTATAAACAATTGAATATACATAATCGTTAGCGCTCAGGCTAAAAAAAGGACAACAATGAACATTTCGTGGAACATAACAGATAAAGATATTCAGAAAATAAAGAAAGTTCTGGTTGAAAATGAAAATCCTTTTCTAATTAAACGTAGTGAACGGAATGTTCAAAGACAAAATATTGTGATTAATGAAGATATAATAATCAAAACCAAAGAGTTGCAAGCCGCTAATTCGCTAATAAAACTATTCGCGCATTCGAGGCTAAAGAGTTGCAAGCCGCTAATTCGCTAATAAATAATAATCGTGTATTCGCGGCAATAAAAAAATAGATTAATAGCTAACAAAAACATTCGCGCATTCGCGGCAACTTATTATGAGTAAATTAATTTATAAGGAAGAAAGTTATACTATCATCGGAAAATGTTTTGAAGTCCATAACAATCTTGGCTCGGGTTTTTTAGAAATTGTATATAAAGACGCATTGGAATATGAATTCCGAAAAGCCGGAATACCGTATGAAAGAGAAAAAGAATATACAGTAAATTATAAAGGCTTATTTTTACCCCATAAATTTTATGCTGATTTTGTTGTTTTTGATAAAATAATTCTTGAAATAAAAGCCGTTTCAGGAATATCGGACGAGTTTGTTGCACAAGCAATTAACTATTTAAAAGTTTCGAATAACAAACTGGCATTAATAGTAAATTTCGGAGAACTAAAATTAAATTCTAAAAGGATTGTATTAGAAAATAAATTAAAAGAATGGAATTCGAGCCGCTAATTCACTAATAAAACTATTCGCGTATTCGCGGCTAAAGAGTTGC
>CAYYJH010000025.1:18592-33146 GCA_964472195.1 uncultured Ignavibacteriaceae bacterium
CTATTCGTGTATTCGAGGCTAAAAAAGAGGAACCACTGATCTTAGTCAATTGTATTTGCAAATAACTAAATAAAATGAACAACACATACAAAGAAATTTCAACAAAGGAATTGTTAAATCAAATAAATCATCCTGAAACAAAAATAATCGATGTTCGACCTGTAGATGCTTATAATGGCTGGCAGTTGAAGAATGAAAAACGCGGAGGACACATCAAAGAGGCAAAAAGCCTCCCGGCTAAATGGGCAAACTACTTAGAGTGGATAGAAATAGTCAGATCGAAAGGTATTTTACCAGAAAATAAATTGGTCATTTATGGTTATGATTTAGAAAATGTTGAACAAGTTGTGAACCTCTTTGAAAGAGCTGGATATAAGGACATCAAAATTTATCTGCACTTCATCGATGAATGGTCTGATAAAAATGACTTACCTATGGAGAAATTAAAACGCTACCATCAACTGGTTTCATCCGACTGGCTGCGCTCCCTTATATCGGGTAAAAAACCTTCACATTATTATGGAAGAAATTATGTTATTTGCCATGCTCATTACCGTAACCATGCTGATTATGACAAAGGACATATACCCGGTGCTGTTGATTTAGATACACTTTGGCTGGAATCTTCTGAAACATGGAATCGTCATGCACCGGATATTGTTAAAGAAACGTTATTAAGCCTTGGTATAACATGCGACACTACAGTTATTCTTTATGGCAGGTTTTCATTTCCAAAAAAGGAAGATCCATTTCCAGGAAGTAGTGCAGGACATCTCGGCGCAATAAGATGTGCTGCTATTATGATGTATGCAGGGGTAAAAGATGTGAAAGTACTCAATGGCGGATTGCAATCCTGGGAGGATGATGGTTATGCAATCGTTAACGAAGAAACCAAACCAATTCCCGCAGATGATTTTGGACTGGGTATTCCAGCACATCCAGAAATCATGATTGATACACCCGAAGCCAAAGACCTTTTAAAATCGCCAACAGGTGATTTGGTTTGTGTAAGAAGCTGGTCTGAATACATCGGTGAAGTTAGCGGTTATAATTATATTGAAAAAAAAGGAAGGATCCCAGGGGCAATATTCGGCAATTGTGGAAGCGATGCTTATCACATGGAAAACTATCGTAATCTCGATCACACCACACGTGAATATCATGAAATAGAAGAATTATTGAAAGAGGTAAACATAACTCCTGATAAACATTTGGCTTTTTACTGTGGTACCGGGTGGCGCGGGAGTGAAGCCTTTTTGAATGCCTGGCTCATGGGCTGGCCCAAAGTTGCTGTTTATGACGGAGGTTGGTTTGAATGGAGCAACGATCCCAATAATCCTACTGAAACGGGAGTACCCAAGTAAATCAAAACTTAATCATATATATCAAACAGATAGTTTAGTATCAACTAAGACAACAACTTCAAAGCTGTTCTGTAAATTTCTTTTTCATCTATTCTTAACATACAATCGAATGTCTTAACCGGACACTTGCTGCCGCCGTGTATACCACAAGGTCTGCAATCCAATCCGTTAATCTCAAAGACAACATCATTCTTGCCATACGGGTAAAATCCAAAATCTGTAACAGTCGCCCCAAAGATTGCCAAAACGTCCGTTCCGACAGAGTTTGCAATATGCAGAGGTGCAGAATCATTTGTAATCAAGAGTTGCCCTTTATTAATTAATACTGCTGTCTGGAGCAAAGACAACTCCCCTGCTAAGTTATATATCAATTTGTTAGTGGAAGCATTTAAGATTCTATCGCACAACTCGTAATCTGATTTGCTGCCAATCAAAACAATTTTAATATCGTCTTCGGAAAAATAATTTAGAAGTTTTACAAATTTCTCTTCGGGAAATCTTTTTGTATACCAAATAGAACCGGGAGCTACAACCACAAATCTATCAGTGTTGTTTATTCCATGACTTTTTAAAAGTTTTTTTACAGTAGTTTTATCAACTTCACCCGGGAATAAATCCGGTCTGACAATTTCTGTTTTTTGAATTCCTAATGGTTCGAGCAGCTTCAGATTCCTGATAATTTCGTGCACATCCTGTAGATACTTAACCTTATGTGTATATAAATAGCCTAAAGATGATATGTCGAATGAGATTCGATTATGACTGTTAGATAAAAAAGAAATTAATGCACTCCGATATGACCTGTGCGGAGAAAGCACAATATCATATTTCTTCTCCCGAATTTTTTTAATAATTTTTAGTAATCCTGTGAAACCTTTATCAGTCCCTTTTTTATCGTAGACTATTATTTCATTAATTGATGGATTGTCAATCAAAAGATTAGCTGTTTCCGGTATGCAAATGAAATCTAATTCAATATTATTTTGAAACTCTTTCATTACTTTTACTAAAGGAATTGTAAGCACCACATCTCCTATAAAAGCAGTTTGTATTATTAGTATTTTCTTTTCCAAGATCAAACCTTTTCTTTCACATGTTTAAATCTTTTGTGCAACCAAAGCCATTGTCCCGGATGCTGTATAATAACATTTTCAAATGCCTTTTGAACCCTTTGTGTCAGCTCTTTAATATTTTCATCATTACATTCTTCAAGATCACTATATTCTATTCTTTCGAATTGTATCTTATAATTGAAATCTTTTGTTCTAATACCATAGCTTAATAGCAACTCAACTCTGAACTTTAAAGCCATCTTAGCTGGTCCCTTAAATGTCGCAACGCTATTACCGAAAAAATCGACGTAGACAGAGTAATCAGGATGAGCTGACTGGTCGACGAGAAAACATACAATTTCTTTGTTTTTTATTTTAGAATAGACTTCCCTGAGAGATGCACTTATTTCAATTATTTTATTTCCGGTAAGTTCCCGGTATTGATTGATCTTATTGTTAATAAGTTTGTTTGACTGTATCTTTGCAATCACATTCAATTTCCTTCCTGACATTAATGGATAACCAAAAGCTGTCATCTCCCAATTGGAAAAATGACCACTTAAGAAAAAAACTCCCTTATTGAGTTTTGCAGCTTTATCAACTAACTCTTCATTTTCTATATAAAAAAACGTTTTAACTGATTCTTTGTTAAGTTTAGGTAAGTATAAAAATTCAAAAAGATTGATTCCAAGATTAATATAACACTCGCGTACTACATTTTTTTTCCATTTTAGATCTTTTTTGGGAAAACATAAATCGAGATTAGAAAGCGCAACCTTCTTTCTTATAGGAAGGAGATAAAAAAAAACATCCCTAATAATTTTCCTGCTCTTTGAATAAAGTAAAAAGGAAACAATCGAATAATAAAACTAAATCCTGAAAATAATATTAAACTTATTCGGTTTGACAAAAATTAGAGAAGATTTAATTTATTAAAAACTTATATAACAGGTGTTCCAAATAATGTAGCAGAGTTAACTTTTTTAATCTTCACATTTACCAAATCACCTGGTTTGAAAGACTTTGATACATGTTTATTTCCATTTCCGTTTACCAGAGATAACTCCCTTGGGATAATTACAGATTTATTGCAATCTGTTCTGCCCATCAAATAATCATTCGACTTTTTACTTTTTGATTCCAGTAAAACTTCTTTCTGATTGCCAACAATTTCTTTATTTACATTGTACGAGATTTTTCTCTGCAACTCAATAATTTCCTCAAGCCTTCGCTTCCTGGTTTCTTTATCGATATCGTTCTTCAATCTATACGCTTTTGTATTTTCTCGTGGTGAGTATGTAAAAGTGAAAGCACTATCGTACTTAACTTCTTTCATCACGTCTAATGTCATCTTGTGCTCTACTTCAGTTTCAGATGGAAAGCATGATATAATGTCCGTTGAAAGTCCAATGTCTGGCATAAGTTCTCGTGCCTTTTTGATAACATTTGAATACTGCTCAACCGTATAAAGTCTGTTCATAAGTTTTAATATTCTGTCTGAACCGGATTGTATCGGAAGATGAATAAATTTACACACGTTATCGTAAGAAGCCATCGTTTCCAGTAACTTCATCGATAAATCATAAGGATGCGATGTGATGTATCGAATTCTAACATCCGGGACTGCTTCGGCGCACGATTTCAATAAATCCGGAAAATCATATTC
Organism: uncultured Ignavibacteriaceae bacterium; assembly: GCA_964472195.1. GTDB lineage: Bacteria > Bacteroidota > Ignavibacteria > Tepidaquicellales > Tepidaquicellaceae > BS750m-G4. The sequence goes on from CAYYJH010000025.1 coordinate 22,675, forward strand.
ACCATCATTATATGAATTCACATTCTGTCCCAGCAAATAAATATCTTTTACACCTTCAAGGGAAAGTCTTTTAGCTTCCGCAACAATATTATCCAATTTTCTGCTGCGTTCTCTTCCTCTTGTAAAAGGTACAACACAAAATGTACAGAACTTATCACAACCTCTCATTACGGATATCCATGCAGAAATCCCTTCCTTTCTGACAGGAGTAATATCATCGTACGTTTCAACTTTAGATAATCTTACTGCAATCCCTTTATCACCTGTCTCCATAACATTATCAATAAGACCAGGCAATTTTCTGTACTCATCAGGACCAACTATCAAATCGACTATATTTTGATTTTCTAAAAGTTCTTTTCGTAACCTCTCAGCCATGCAGCCAAGAATACCAATCACAAGATTAGGGTTTGCTTTTTTATACTTCTTTAAATCATTGAGCCTGTTAAAAATTTTTATTTCCGCATGTTCACGAACACTGCAAGTATTTAGAAGAATAATATCAGAATTGTTAATATCTGTGGATTCATTGTAACCAAAATCACTAAGTACACTCAAAACTATTTCTGTATCTGACAAATTCATTTGACAACCATAAGTCTCTATGAAAACTTCCTTGTCATTATCAACTTTTCGAAAATCTTTTCGGTGAAAAGTCTTTAATTTTTTTTCTAATATAGCCTTTTCTGATATCATCTAAATATCTCTCAAAAATCTTTAATGTTTTTAAATTCCATAAATCTTCAAATCTCTAACTGATAAAACAAAAAGCTTCCCGGTGCAAATTGAAGAATACAATTTTAATCTCAAATAATAATCTTTCAATATATTTGGAGATGGGATAACAACTAACCGAGTGTTAGCGATTTCCAGTCCGTTTAGTTCAAATAATTTAATAGTCGAATCCTGTATATAGTAAATACTCAGCGTAGACAAATCACCATCCGTAAACGCCGCAAATTCAATTCTTATTTCACTATAAAGTTCGAGGTTTAAAGTATCGAGAAAAATATTTCTGATTAAAAACGTTGAACAAGTCCCGGTTATACTGTCGACCAAACCATTTCTTTCATATAACAATGTTCCGGTATTCTGATTATTAGAATTTTCAATGACATTTTCTGAGCAACTGAAGAAAACTATAGAACTGAAAAAAAATATAACGAGAAATAGATTAACAAGTTTATTATTCAATTTTTATTTTTTCTTTTATAAACTCAGAAACAACTTCAAAAATTCCCTCAGGACTAAGTTTTAATTCTGCGTGTAATTCTTCAGGTTTTCCATGGTTGATAAATCTGTCTGGAATCCCGTGTAATAAAACATCATTTTTATATCCATACTGGGAAGCAAATTCTGAAACTGCACTTCCGAATCCACCAATTATGGTATTGTCTTCGATAGTTATAATATGTTTAAACCTATCAAAAACGTCTTTCAGTAATTCCAGATCGAGTGGTTTGATAAATCTCATATTAATAACTTCAGCATTAATTCCATTTTGACTTAACAACGCAGCTGCTTCAGTTGAATTCTGTACCATTTTACCAACTGCTAATATTGCTACATCTTCACCATCTTTAATAACCTCGCCCTTACCTATCTCAATCTTTTCAAATTCACCAATTTCAACTCCAAGAGCATTACCCCTCGGGTATCTCAATGCTATCGGACCTCTTTTGTATTCTGCAGCCGTGTATAACATGTTGCGGAGTTCGTTTTCATCTTTAGGAGCCATAATCGTCATATTAGGAATTAGTCTCATGTAAGTTAAATCAAATGTGCCATGGTGAGTAGGACCATCAGCACCAACAAGACCACCCCTGTCCATAACAAATACTACGGGGAGTTTTTGAAGTGCTACATCATGAACGATTTGATCAAAAGCCCGCTGTAAAAAAGTAGAATATATACCAACGACAGGTGTAAAACCTTCTGTAGCAAGCCCGGCACAGAATGTTACAGCATGTTGTTCAGCAATACCCACATCATAATATCTCTCAGGAATTTCTTCCTGTAAATAACTCAAACCAGTTCCATCAGGCATTGCAGCACACACACCTATTATTTTTTCATCTTTCTTTGCTAATTCCACGAGAGCCTTACCAAAAATTTCAGTGTAACTTTTCACAGAAGATTTTTTTAATTCTTTTCCTGTTGATTTATCAAAAGGTTTTATCGCATGAAGCTTTTGACGATGTGAACTTGCATAAGAAGGTCCTTTACCTTTTTCGGTTAAAACATGAAGCAGAACAGGTCCTGAAATGTTTTGTATATCTTCAAGAATTTTTACAAGGTTTACGACGTTATGTCCGTTGATTGGACCAAAATACCTGAATCCTAAAGATTCAAACAACATACCTGGTGTAATTACACCTTTCAAACCTCCTTCTATTCTTGCAGCAATAGTTCTAAGACGATCACTTACTTTTTTATCTAATTTCCCTGTTAAATGCCATACCTTTGTTCTGAACCTGTTATAAGATTCATTGGTCATAAGTTCGTTGAAATAATTTTGCAGAGTCCAGACATTAGGGGCAATAGACATTTTGTTGTCATTCAAAACAACGACCATATCCTTCTTTAATAAACCAATATTATTCATCGCTTCATAAGCCATACCACCAGTCATCGCTCCATCTCCAATGACTGCTATCACTTTATAATTCTTTTTCAAATAATCTCTCGCAGTAGCAATTCCTAACGCGGATGACAAGGAAGTCGTAGCATGTCCCGCGCCAAAAACATCGTATTCACTCTCACTTCTTTTCAAGAATCCGCTTATACCACCCTTCTGTCTGATTGTCTTTAATGCTTCTTTTCTTCCGGTTAGTATTTTATGAATATAACCCTGGTGCCCGACATCAAATATTATTTTATCATCCGGTGTATTGAAAACATAATGAAGTGCTAAAGTAAGTTCAACTACACCGAGTGATGCTCCCAGGTGTCCACCAATGTGTGAGATTGTGTCGATTAAATATTCTCTTAATTCATCAGCCAAAACTCTTAAATCCATCAGATTTAGTTTCTTTAGATCTTTTGGATATTCAATATCTCTTAAGAATCTTGTATTTTTAAGATTATAAGATTTATCTTGTTTCATTATAATATTAATTTGTTATTTTAATTTTATTTTTTAAGTAATTTGAATTATAATCCTTCCTCAGTATTAATCTTTTTTATCTTTAGTTCAGCTTCGGATAATTTCTTCTTGCTCATCTTTAGCAATTTTAAAGCTTCCTGATAATAGTTAAGTATTTCTTCCAGAGAATAATCTTCTATCTCATTTTCTAATTTATCCAGTATTTCCTCTAATCTCTTGAAGGAATATTCGAATGAATCCTTATCTGTTTTTTTCTTTGTCAATTTAAATCTCTTTGTTAATTAATAATTGCACCTTTATCTCCATCTTGAAATCTTATCATAATATCATCATCTTTACGTAACAGCATTTTTCTAGAAATTATTTTTCCATCTTTTAATACGTACGTAAAACCTCTTTTTAAAGTTTGTTCCGGTCCAATATTAAAAATTAATTTTTCAATTGACCTAAGCTTATTATTTAAATTGTCAAATTTATCTTTTACAACTTTAAAAATACTATCACGATATTCATCTATTCTCAAACTATATTCACACAATAAATCCAAGGGTTTATTGAAAAAATAATTTTTTGAAATATTTTCAAGCTCAGAATGATAAAAATTTAATCTTTCTGATAAATATATCTTTAGATTATAATCAAATTGATTAATTCTTTCAAGTAATTCAGTTTTATCGGGAAATATCATTTCAGCTGCTGCAGAGGGTGTCGGAGCTCTTAAGTCTGCAACAAAATCACAGATCGTGTAATCAATTTCATGTCCAACAGCACTAACAACGGGTACTTTGGAGTTAAAGACTTCCCTTGCAACAACCTCTTCATTGAACGTCCATAGATCTTCTATTGAGCCGCCTCCCCTGGTTATAACAATAATATCTAATTGGATATCTGGTTTGTTCGCTGTACGAATCGCATTACAAACACTTTTAGCAGAGCCTGCTCCCTGCATAAGAGACGGGAATAGAAAAAGTTCAACGATCGGATACCTTCTCGAAGTTACATTTTGAAAATCATGAAGAGCGGCTGCAGTCTCGGATGTTATTAATCCGACTCTGGAAGGGAACTTTGGAATAGATTTTTTGAATTCTTCATCAAAAAGTCCTTCCAACAATAATTTTTCCTTTAACTTTTCAAAAGCAGCCTGAAGTTCTCCCAATCCGAAAGGCTCCATATCAAAAACATCAACCTGATACGTCCCTCTTGATTTGAATAAAGTGATTCTCCCTTTAACAATCACATTCATTCCCTCTTCCGGAGTAAAATATAAATCTTTATTCCTCGAATTCCACATCAATGCTGAAACTTGTGCATTTTCGTCCTTTAAAACAAAATAAAAGTGACCAGAAGCAGCATGAATTTTAAAATTAGATATTTCCCCGACTATGTACACAAATTTGAATTCCTGCTCAAGCAAGAATTTAATCTGGTCAGTAAGCTCGGAAATTGTAATCGGTGATTGCAAAATGATTTAATTTTCTAACATACAATCAAACAAAAAACCCCGAAATTTATCGGGGTAAATTAAATGCTCGAAGAGCGGGACTCGAACCCGCAACCCTTCGGTTAACAGCCGAATGCTCCACCAATTGAGCTATCTTCGAATTAGGATACAAATATATGCTTATCAAAAAATATAATCAATGAGAATTGGATTACAAATTGAAAGAAAAAAACAAAATTCCAAATACCACCATGCCTGCAGAAGGCAGGAATTTCAAATAAACGACAAATCCCAAAAACAAAAATTGTCTAGTTTTATAATAAAGTATCAACAAGTTTTGGTCAACGAATATTGTTATTTGAAAATTATTTGTCATTTAGTCTTTGTTATTTGTGATTTCACAGGCTTCAACTATGAAATCAAGATTTATACATAAATATGCATTGATAAAAATTTTCAAAAAAATTAGATTTGAAAGAATTTATGGCGGGCATAGCTCAGTTGGCAGAGCGTCAGAATGTGGCTCTGAATGTCACGGGTTCGAGCCCCGTTGCTCGCCCTCTTAAATTTTTAAAACCTTTCTTTTCACTCCTATGGATGTAATTGACAATTTCCTTCCTTGAATTAGATATTTATTATAGGTACGTTAAACACTTATATTACAAAGACTAAATTTATATAAGAGATACCAAAATTAGACATTAGAAATAAAAACTTCCCTACTGGAATGGACTCCCACACTAATTCTGATAAAAAACAAAACAACGATTCTGATTATTCAGAAGAAGAATTAATAGAAGTTGAAGAAGATATTGCAAGTACGGAAGAACTCGAAAAACGCAAAGAAGATTTCGAGAAAGAAGCAATGCCTCACATAAATTTACTTCAGAATTATGCTTATCGAATGGTTGGTAATCGGCTCGACGCAGACGATCTCATACAAGAAACCTACCTTAGAGCTTTTAGATTTTTTAATAAGTTTGAAAAAGGAACTAATTGCAAAGCATGGCTGTTTCGGATAATGAAAAATTTGTTCATTAATGATTACAGGAAAAGTCAGAAACAACCCGGGAAGGTTGATTATGGTGAAATAGAAAATTTTTTCGAGAGTATTAAATCAGATAAACTTGATACAAATGACCTTCAGGAAAAGGTGTTCTCGAATCTTTTAGATGACGACCTGACTACTGCTCTGAATTCTCTTCAGGATGATTTTAAAACGGTTGTTATACTCTGCGATTTGGAAGGACTAAGCTATGAAGAAATTGCAGAATTCGTCCAATGTCCTATCGGTACAGTAAGAAGCAGGCTTCACCGGGGAAGAAAATTACTTCAACAAAAACTTTATCATTACGCTAAAGAAAAAGGATATGATGTTGACGGTGACGGTGATATTAAAGACAAATTAACGTAAATAAAATAATATGATCAAATAATTACAATTTATCTATAATGCCATTCAATAAATCTAATTCAAAAGAAAATAGATCAAAATCTTTTGGAAAAAATAATAAACATTCGAAAAATTTCGACCCCGAGCTGATTACATCTTATATCGATAAAGAAACTTCGCCAAGTGAAAGTGAGATAATTGAAAATTATTTGTCTGTGGATGAGAAAATTAAAATCCAATACGATTTCGAAAAGAATACAAAAGAAGTTCTTAAAGACAAAGTTAAGAGAATAGAAACACCTCAGTATTTATATAAAAACATTTACAATAGAATCGATGAATATTGTAAAGACTTAAATTCTAAAAATCAAACTAAACAAAACTTAAAACCTCCTACAGAAAGTATTGAAACTGGAGCAAGAATATATTCTGAAGAAAGAAGGCACGGCAAATTCATACCGGGGAAATATGTTTACATTCTGGGTGGAGTTTTTGTTGTCCTAATAGTTTTTTTTATAATACTAAATTTTTTCCCGGGGAAAAATGTCTATGCTGATAATGATTTCGTAGCAATATCAAGAAATATTTTTGAAAAACTTGAATCAGGTGATACGAAAATGGATCTCACTACCAGCAATGCTTCTGCATTAGAAACTTTTTTGGAAAATAAAACAGGTTATGATGTTTATGTTCCGGACGTAAAAAATGCAGTACTTATAGGTGGAGTAATTAATGAATTTCAGGGGCAAAAAATAATCTACTTCGTACATCGAAAAAATAATAAGGTTATTTGTACCCTTGAAGCAAATAAAACCGAACTATTTAAAGAAGATAAACTCTTTTTACCAGAAAATCACAAGGAAAGCATTTTAAGCGGGAAGAATTGGTTTCCATGTATGAACAGTAAAAATGAAAATACGATGATATGGCATAAAGACGATATAATTTGCACATCGGTATCAAAAATTGAAAATGATGAAATCTGTGCAACTTTAACAAATTGTAAATAAAATATTTTAAAAATAAATAATATATAATGAAGATACTACAAGTTTTATTAATAGGTTTACTATCGATGTTAATAATGAATTGCAGTAACAATAAAACAATTAATAAAAAAGAAGACAAAACTAAAACAACAACAGAAAGCAATCAAACTAATACAAATACTTCTACAAACAACAAAGTATTTAAACTCGAATCAGTAGAAAAACCAAGCGGGAGTAAAATTGCACCAAATTTTACCTGGGAAGAAAATGGTGAAAAAAAATCTCTTAACGATTATAAAGGTAAAGTTGTTTTTCTAAATTTTTGGGCGACATGGTGCGGACCTTGTGTTAGAGAAATGCCTGATCTTTCAAAAATTTCGGAGGAGTTAAAGGACAAGGATTTTAAAATGATAGGATTAAATGTGTTTGAAAGAACTTCAGGTAAAGCGGAAAGTTTTCTTAAAGTCAGTCCTGTGCCTTATACAATAATTGAAGGAAATGAAGAATTAGTTAATGCTTATTCTGAAGCAGATGGAGCCCCTATTAATGGAATTCCAACTACTTTTATCTTAAACAAAAACGGTGAGATTAAAGAAACTATCGTGGGAGGCAGAGACAAAGAAAGTTTCATGACATTGATCAATAAATATTTAAATTAGTTCTTGAATAATAATTTTATTACTAACTCAAGATATCTCTGTATTATCTTGAGTTTTTCTTTTTATAATATTTCATAAAGTGGACGGGTTACAAAAAAAAATTGGAGTTTTTGGCTCGACTGGTTCGATAGGATGTAATACGCTTGAGGTCGTACGAAATCTTAACAGAAACGGTTTCAATATAGAGGTTATTTTTCTTACAACTAACAAACGAATAGATATTCTCGCTGAACAAGTAACTTCTTTCAAACCTGAAACAGTCTATATTCAAGATCCAAAAAAAGCTGAAGAATTCAAATCTCTGTATAATTTTAAGGACTTAAAGATACACACAGGTGATTCTCAACTTCTAAATATTATCAGACAGGATAATTATGAATTGTTAATTAGTTCAGTTGTTGGTTTTAATGGTTTAAGACCTGCTGTAGAAGCAATTAAAGCAGGGAAGAAAATTGCACTCGCTAATAAAGAAACTTTAGTAGCAGCCGGTCATCTTGTTAACAGCCTTCTTAAAGAGTTCAATACTGAATTAATCCCGATCGACAGCGAACACTCTGCAATTCTTCAATGCATAAAAGGAGAAGACAAGGATTCGGTATCTAAAATTATTTTGACAGGTTCCGGGGGTCCTTTTAGAACAAAGACTTTAGATGAAATTAGAAAATCCACATTGTCTGATGCACTCAACCATCCAAATTGGGATATGGGTGATAAAATTACAATCGATTCCGCTACTTTAATGAATAAAGGTTTGGAAGTAATCGAGGCAAAATGGTTGTTTGACATCGAAGTAGAAAATGTTGAGGTTGTTATTCATCCTCAGTCTATAATTCATTCTATGGTTGAATTCAAAGACAGGTCAATAAAAGCACAATTAGGAATTCCCGATATGAAAATTCCGATACAGTATGCAATCACTTATCCGAAAAGAATGTCCTCTGACTTTCCACGAATGGATTTTAAAAAATATAATACTCTAACTTTCGAAGAACCTGATTTAGAGAAATTCGAATGTCTGAACCTCGCATACAGAGTTTTACAAGAAAATGGAACATATCCGGTGGTTCTAAATGCTGCAAACGAAGTAGCAGTAGATTTATTTTTAAAGAATAAAATAAAATTTTTAGACATACCAAAAATTATTAAAAGAAGCCTGGATAATCACAAAAGCATAACAAATTTCGAACTCGAACATATTTTTGAAATTGATAAGGCAACAAGAAACGAAATTTTAAAAAACTGATTTATATTTGAGAAATGTGATAAAAAACTATTATATTTATAATTGTAATTGTATATTAAAGTATGTAATATTGTCGGATGGAATTAATTAACACCATATTTTATTTCCTGGTTGTAATTGGAATACTTGTATTCATACATGAATTCGGACATTTCATCGCTGCAAGAGCCTGTGGAATGAGGGCTGAAGTTTTTGCTCTCGGTATTGGATTCAGACTTTTTGGTTATAATAAGAAAACCGGTTTTTCATTCGGAAAATTACCGGAAGATTTAGAATTGGGAGAAATTACCGACTATCGGGTTTGTGCCTTTCCAATAGGAGGATATGTTAAGATTTCCGGTATGATCGATGAAAGCATGGACAAGAAATTCATAGAAAAAGAAGCTAAGCCATGGGAATACAGGTCAAAACCTGTTTGGAAGAGAATGATTGTTATAACTGCAGGTGTCATAATGAATATATTTCTTGCATTTGCAATTTTCTATACACTTACACTGGTAAAAGGAAAAAACCTCACCGATACAACAACGATTGGTTATGTGGCAAACAATTCTGTAGCGTTTCAATCTGGGATACGGAAAGGCGATAAAATCATTTCTATAAATAATCGGGAAGTTAATTATTGGGAAGACATCCAGAATCAAATATATATTGATAATCTAGGCGAATCATTATCTTTTAACATCGATAGACATGGTGAAGATATTATAATAAAAATTCCTAAAGAAGAAGTCGGCATTCTTGCAAATAGAAAATTCGGTATTTATCCATCTCAAATTACACCCAATATTAATAGTGTATTACCCGGTCAGCCTGCAGAAATTGCCGGGATAAAGAAAGGTGATATTATTACCAATTTCGCAGGAGTAATTATTGTACATTCTGAGCAGCTGGTTGACCTGATAAAGGCTAACGCAAATAATAATACCACGATCGAATGGTTGCGAGATGGGGATGAAATGTCTGCCAACATAACTCCATCTGTAGATTCTACGATTGGAATAGAAATCTCAAGCGTGTATGAAGGACCCGTTAAGAAAATATCATACAACGTCTTTACAGCTTTTCCAAAAGCGTTCGGTGACATGGAATACTACGGTGTCGAAGTATTTTTTAAATCTATTGCAAAGATAATTACCGGGGATATACCATTTAAAAAAGCGATTGGAGGTCCGGTAAAAATAGCACAGGCATCAGCTTCATCTGCGGAAGGCGGTTTTTATACTTTTATAGGATTTCTTGCTTTGCTTTCGATGTCACTAGCAATAATCAACATACTTCCATTTCCGGCATTAGACGGAGGTCATTTTTTATTGCTCGTGTATGAAGGAGTTGTCAGAAAGCCTGTTCCTTATAAAGTTCAAATAGTTTTACAGAATGTAGGCTTTATTCTTTTGCTTGCATTCATGCTTTACGTGATATACAACGATATTATCTCGATTAAGTAATTCTTAACTTGAAAACGATTTTTTAATCGGGTATATTTATAAACAAAATTTCAGCTAATAACCACGGAAGGGTGGGTGAGCGGCTGAAACCAACGGTTTGCTAAACCGTCAAGTCTTGTAAAGAGGCTTCGAGAGTTCGAATCTCTCCCCTTCCGCTAATTGAAACGATTTGAAAAAAGTCTCTCACATCGAG
>CAYYJH010000026.1:0-2329 GCA_964472195.1 uncultured Ignavibacteriaceae bacterium
AAGCCCGGTATGCTATATGATTATGACAACTTTTCTATTAAACTAACCCACTCTCTGCGAATAGTAATCTCTCCTCAGCTCTATCACCTTCCCTACTATCTTAAAAGGTTTATTGATTATCGATTTATACTTTGCGTTCGAGGCTTCGAGATATGCGTTTATTTTTGTGTTGCGTAAAGTCTTCACTGTCGCCTCATCGTCGAGCAATGCAATAACGACATCACCGTCATCAGCAGAATCCTGTTTTCTAACAATGACAATATCGCCATCATAAATACCGGAATTTATCATACTATCACCTTTTACTTTTAAAGCAAAGTGTATCTTGTGTCCCCTGGTGTTTTTCTCAAGTGTTACGTAGCCTTCGATGTTATCATTTGCAAAGATTGGTTCGCCCGCAGCAACGTTACCGTACAATGGAACAAGCTCAATAAATTTTTTCGATTTGTGACTTTTTACACCATCACTATTTCTTACTAATTTGAATCCCCTTGCTTTATCTTTTTCCCTTTCGAGATATCCTTTTCTTTTAAGAGCAGAGATGTGGTCTTGTACTGTACCAATGGTGATACAAAACTTATCAGCAATTTCTTTAAAAGTTGGAGGGTAATGATGTTCGGAAGAAAATCGCTCTATAAATCTTAATATTTTCTTTTGTTTTTTTGTTAACTCATCCATAATTTAATATGGCATAATAAATTATGATAGTCAAGGAACATTTTTAAGTCTCTTGAACGCACTAAAATCTATTATCCTGAATGCGAAGACTGATAACATAAATAATCCGACATAAATTATTTTGAGGTACCAATAGCCGGTTAACATATTATCAGTTACAGTAAACAACAGGTAGCATACTCCTAATGAAAGAAATACGAGTCCTATCTTTTTAAACTCGTAATCGATTCTGTAAAATTTCTGGGCAACTATATATATCCCAACAGTCATAATTGTATAGCTTATTACCGAGGCAATTGCAGCACCCATCATATTTAATTCAGGTATCAAAAGAAAATTAGTAATTATACTCGTTACTGCCCCCGCACCCGTGATTAAAGGTAAGTACTTTGTTTTCTTTTCAATATAAATACCCGCCATTAAATTTATAAATATACCATAGAATAAATATCCTAACAAAATAACCGGTACAATATTAAGACCACCCCAATAAGCTTCCCCAATCAAATGTCCTTTAAATGGGATTTTCATTTTCCCGATATTATCAATAAATAACGACAATACAAGAAAGATAGAAGAAGCAGTCAAAACAAACATAGTCATAACTTTTGCAAATATTTGCTTAGCATTTTTCTCCTTAGCATTATTTAAAAAGAATGGTCTCCAGGCAAAATCAAACATCGAGACAAAAAGCATCATGAATATTCCAAGTTTATAATTAGCTTGAAATATGCCAACTGTTTTTTCATCTGTTAAATAAGTAAGAATTGGTCTGCTGATAACCTGAACAACATTAGAACTTATTCCGGCAGGGATGTATGGCAGTGAAAATTTGAAAAGCTCAATCAACAATTGTTTGTTAAAAGAAATCTTGAGATTCTTTATTATAATCGGTAAAAGAATGATAAAAGTAAGAACTGATGCTATTATATTACTGATGAATACAGATTCAATTCCAAACTTTAGAAATACAATTAAAATTACATTTAATGTAACATTTACTACAATGTTTATGATCTTTATTAATGCAAAAATTTTAGGTTTATTATTCAACCTCAAATAAGCAAAGGGTACAAGCACAATTGCATCGAAAAAAAGAATCAGTGCGGTATACTTGATTAAATCCTGTCTTGAAAGTTCAACTTGAAAAACGTAAGTGAAGTCCGATGAGAAAAAAAATAAAATTGACGAAAGTATAAAAGCGTTCAGGCAAACCGTTAAAAAGGGATGGGAGAAATTTTCTTTTTTGGTTCCCACTTCTAAAGTGGAGGCAAATTTAAAATAACCTGACTCAAGACCAATAGAAAAAAGAACATTGAGCATTGCAATATACGCATAAATATTTGCAATAATTCCAAACTCACCCGGGGCAAACATATTCGTGTATAATGGCACTAGTAAGAATTGTAGAAACCTACCTACAATTGTGCTCGTACCGTATATCAATGTGTCTTTGGATAAACGTATTAGCTTCTCGAACATTAATATTCTCAGTTTCTCAAAAATACAAAAAGGTTATTCCATTAAAAATAGAATAACCTTCTTTTATCAAAAAATAAACGTATTGCAATAAAATTTAATTCTTAATTGAAACTGTGTTAAATAATTCTAATCAAAGTTTATATAAAAATAAGGGCTTGAGAATTTACAT
>CAYYJH010000026.1:2429-17380 GCA_964472195.1 uncultured Ignavibacteriaceae bacterium
TGTTAAATAATTCTAATCAAAGTTTATATAAAAATAAGGGCTTGAGAATTTACATTACTCAAACCCTATTAAATCTCTTTCAGCGTTTTTTTTACTTATTTAAAATCTAACGTATAACTTCTATAAGTCCGCTCGTAACTGTTCTGTCATTTTCATCTAGAAGAAATACACGATATATTCCCGGATCTTCAAAATTCAGATCGCTTGTAGAATTTTTCGAGAAATAGATATATTTCATATCGGGTTCAACGCTGTAATTAAAACTTTTGTAGAATTTAAATTCACCCGTACTGCAATTATATTTATCGAATTGAATTGTGACATCACTTAAACCTAATGCATAATCACATTTTACCATGACCGTAAGATATCCTGTCGTGAATCTATCACTGATTCCAACTTCACCTGCAGAACCATAATATTCACAGAAATATAATACAGGACCGTTCTGTGCATAAGAATTCGAATTAAATCCGAATAAAACAAACAGCAATAAAAGAGGCAATAACAATTGTAATTTTTTCATTTTTTCTCCATGGTCTTTCGACCGTTTAATTTATAAATAATATTAAAAGAATAAATTATTTTGGTACTACAGTAACTTCACCGCTTACAATCGGTGTTCCATCAACTTTTTGTAAAGTTACTTTGTATTCTCCTGGTGATCTAAACGCAATCCTGTCTTTATCCTGGAAATAAGTATAATCCCAGTCTGCCTGTACATCAAAAGGTACCGTGTCAATTATCTTCTCAGAACCGTCTCTTCTTATCTTTACTATTCTTAATTCAACTTTCCCAACACCCAAAGGCTCATCAGTTTTTACCATTACAGTAAGCCAACCCGGTGTAAACCTCTTACTAACTCCGATTTCTTCACCATTTTTATAATCTTCACAGAAGTATAAACTACCGCCAGAAGATGTACTGGTTCTTTCTGTCGTCGTTTCTTCCTTTTTTGTTTCTTCTTTCGTAGTTTCTTTTGTTTTTTCTTTATCAGAAGAATCGTCTTTCTTGTTACATGCAAAAATAACTGCAATGCCTATAAATAAGGCTAAAATAAAATTAATCTTGTAGTTTAAATGTTGCATAATTATGGTTTTAATTTTTAGAAAAGTATTTTTAATTTACTTTATTAATAAAAATATATCAAGTAATAAAATCTAAAGAAATATCAGTCGCTTTTACTGAATGAGTTAGTGAACCGACCGAAATATAATCTATACCATTAATTTTAGAATACCTGTTAATGTTTTTCTCGTTTATTCCACCGGATATCTCTATATTAAATCTGTCACGGTTAAGTTTAATAGCTTTCCTTACATCCTGTATTTTAAAATTATCCAGCATAACAATATCTACAACTCCACTACCTGCGATTAAAACTTTTTCAAATTCAAACAAGTTTTTAACTTCAACCTCGATTTTTAGTTCCGAACTTTTCTTGACTTTTCTAAGATTTTTTAGAGTACTCTCAATACCACCGTTTGCTTCAATATGATTATCTTTTACTAATATCATATCGTACAATCCAAACCTGTGATTCTCTCCTCCGCCAATTTTAACAGCAAGCTTCTCAAATATACGAAAATTAGGAGTGGTCTTCCTTGTATCGATGATCTTAATATCTTTACTATTAAGTTTTGCTTTTATAGCGCTCACTGATGTTGCAATTCCACTCATTCGTTGCAAAACATTCAATGCAACCCTTTCACCTTTCAAAAGTACACGTGTGTTTCCAGATATAAATCCTAATACACTGTTCTTTGATACTCTCTGTCCTTCGGTTTTAAGAAATCTGATATCGGTCTCGATGTCTAATATTTCGTATACTAGTCGAAATATTTCTAAACCGGCAATTACGCAATTCTCTTTCGTTAAAAGTCGGGCTCTTGATTGATGTTGTTTGCGTATAAGTAAGTTAGAAGTGATATCTCCTTTACCTATATCCTCTCTCAAGGCTTGCTTTATTAACAGAGTAGCGTTATTAAAATCAAACTTCTTATAAAAATTACTTCTTCTGATTTCTCTTATAATTAATTTAAAAAATTATTTATCCCATAAATATAAATATATTAATTCAGCATAACAAAATCAAATTCTTACAGATTTTTTTTTATCAAGTTGACAAAATCCTCCGGTGGACGAATCGGTTTTAGATTTAATGAATTTACAAAAGCATGCATTGTATAACCAGTTACAACAAGATTATCCGAAAGAAAAATTTCATATTCAATTTTTATTCTTACGGTCGGTAGTTCTTTTAAAAATGTTTTAATGATTAATACATCATCATATTGAGCGGAGGAGAAATACTGACAATGCGATTCTATTACAGGAAGGGATATATTCTCTTTCTCAAGTTCCTTATAAGGATAACCAAGCTTCCTCAACATATCGCTTCTTCCTGCTTCAAAATACTCAAAATATTTTCCATAGTAAACCACACCCAGCTTGTCAGTATGAGCATAAAGAACCCTGTATTTCAATTCAGTTTGATACAATTTTTATTAAAATATTTTTCCGGGATTCAAAATTCCATTCGGATCAAATGATTTCTTTATTGACCTCATTAAATCAATTTCTTCTTTACATAAAGCAATTGGTAAATAAACTTTTTGTGAATACCCGATACCATGCTCCCCGGATATAGTACCATTCAAAGAGACAGTAAGTTCAAATATCTCCCTTATTGCTTTATCAAGATTAATATTCCAATTTT
The DNA here is from genome assembly GCA_964472195.1 of uncultured Ignavibacteriaceae bacterium. Classification (GTDB taxonomy): domain Bacteria; phylum Bacteroidota; class Ignavibacteria; order Tepidaquicellales; family Tepidaquicellaceae; genus BS750m-G4. The sequence continues at coordinate 5,149 of CAYYJH010000026.1, forward strand.
CATCATCGGACTTGTCTTTTAATATATTCACATGCACATTTCCATCACCCGCATGTCCATAACAAATCGTTGTAATATTATATCTCGAAGATATTTCCTTTACACCTTTTAGAAGTTCGGGCATTTTTGCCCTCGGGACTACTGTGTCCTCCTCCTTGTATTCCGAAATTGACTTAACAGCTTCCCCGATGCTCCTTCTCATTTCCCAGACTTCTTCCATTTTTGATCTATCTTCAGCAATTAATACATCTATCACACCGTACTCTTCAACAACCTCGGATATAATATTCATTTCGCTTTCGAGAGATTCTTCCTTGTTTCCGTCAATCTCAATTATCAATTGTGCTTCGGCTGCACTGTTAGGAAATTTCTTATGAAGATGTTTCTCTGTAATATTGATAGCAGATTTCTCTAAAAATTCCAACGCAGATGGATTTGCTCCCCTTCTGTACAATTCTGCTACAGAAGAAATACAACTATCAATGCTATTAAAAGCTATTAGCAAGACCTTCTTATACTTTGGAAGCCTTATCAATTTGAAAACTATTTTTGTAATAACTCCGAGTGTTCCTTCGCTGCCGATTATTAATTGTGAAAGATTATACCCGGAAACATTTTTTAAGACACGTGCATTATTAGATATTATCTCTCCAGTTGGTGTTACGAACTCAATACCAAGAACATAATCTCTAGTAACACCATACTTTGCCGCTCTTGGACCACCTGCACATTCTGCAAGATTTCCACCCAGAAAACAACTACCCCTCGAAGCAGGATCCGGTGGATAAAAAAGATTTCTCTTCTCACATTCTTCCTGGAACACTTGTGTAATTACTCCCGGTTCAACAACAGCTTGAAAATTTTTCTCATCTATTTCCAAAATCTTATTTAACTTTTCCAACGAAATACATATTCCCCCATAAACCGCAAGTGCTCCACCCGATAATCCGGTTCCTCCACCCCTGGGAACCACTGGTATCAAGTGCTCATTTGCTATCTTTATTATCTCAGATATTTTATATGTGTTTGACGGCTTAACAACGACTTCGGGTGGAAATCTAAGGTCTTCTGTTTCATCTTTTGAAAATATTTCAATCGTCTCTTTCTTTGTAAACACAGCATCTTTGCCTATAACCTCTTCAAGTTTACTTAAGACTACACTATCAACCTTATTATACATACGATTAAAAATACTTAATATAGCACGAACATTCAATTTCATTAAAAGAATGTTGCCAATCTGATTTTTCTGTATACTTTTTTTATATTTGATAAATTTGCAAAATGGATCTTCGAAATCACTGCTTCTTAATGTATTTGTATGAATTCAAATTTCAGCAGCTTTACTCTGAATAAGTTTCCAAGCATTGCTAATATGTTTCTTTGAAACAATTGTTTGACCAATCACGAGTCTGAGTGTGTAATGCCCGTTCACTTTTGTGTGTGTAAGATAAATTTTCCCTGACTCATTTATTTTGTAGAGTAATTTTTCATTTACGATATCGACCTCATTATCATTGCAAACTCTCTTAGGTTTAAATCTAAAACACACCAGATTAAATACAACCGGAGCCATCAATTCAAAATCTTCATGGTCTTTTAACTTTTGTGCAAAATCTTTAGCCAGTTTAATGTGGTTTTTTATTTTTTCTTTAATACCTTCTGCACCAAAATTTCTAATCACAAACCACAATTTCAATGCCCGGAATCGTCTTCCGAGAGGTATGCCCCAATCGCGGTAATTATTAACTGTCTCATGTGTTTTGGTTTTAAGATATTCTGGAAGGATCTCAAATGTTTGAATTAATGCCTCCTTATCTTTTACAAAATAAGCTGAGCAATCAAAATTAGTAAACATCCATTTATGAGGATTAAAAACGAAACTATCAACATTTTGTATTCCCTTAATCATCCAGCTATATTCCGGGAGTACCAATGCTGTACCAGCATAAGCTGCATCTACGTGCAGCCATACATTATAACGTTGAGAAATTTCTGCAATTTCTAATATTGGATCTACTGCTGTAGTACTCGTTGTTCCAAGAGTTACAATGACACAAAGTGGTTTCTTACCATTTTTTATATCTTCTTCGATTGCTTCTTTCAACTTATCATGTCGAAGACTTAGTTTTTCATCTACGTCAATTTTAACAAGATTACTTTTACCAATCCCGGCTATCTTAACTGCTTTTTCTATTGAAGAGTGCGTTTCTGTTGAACAGTAAACTCTAAAATTATCATACCCTTTGAACCCATCTTTATTAATATTGAAAGAAGAATACTTTTCCCTTGCAGTAAGAATAGCAACCAACGTAGCAGATGAAGCAGTATCCTGAATAACTCCTTCAAAAAAATCTGGAAGACCAATCATATCTTTTAACCAATTCATAACTTTTTCTTCTAACTCAGCAGCAGCCGGCGAGGTCTCCCATATCATACACTGAACTCCAAGTGTTGCTGTTAACATCTCTGCTAAAACAGATGGATAACTTGAATTTGCAGGAAAGTATGCAAAAAAATTCGGGCTTTGCCAATGTGTAATACCGGGAAGAATAATTTTTTGGAAATCTTCTATAATACTATCCATTGATTCCCCACTTTCCGGAGCAGCATCGGGTAATTGGTTGTATATTTCATAGGGTTTCACATTTGCTTTCACAGGAAATTTTTCAATGTTCTCCAAATAATCTGCCATCCAGTCTACAGCTTCATGAGCATATTTCCTAAATTCATCCGAATTTATCATAACTTATTCTTTGTTTTGTTTTATTTAAAAAATTAAATAAAATTAAAGATTCATTTGTAAAATTCAAACGGAAAATCCTCAACCTTTTATTTACATGAATGTTTCAATATAATTTGCGATATAGTTTTCTTTACTTGAATCAATTCAAACACAATCATTAAATTTTTGGATACATAAAATTTTTAAAAAAGAGTATTTTTGAAGTTGTAAATTTAAAACAGGACCATAAAAATTAAGAAATGGAAAAACTTTTATTGTTAGGTGATGAAGCAATTGCTCAAGGAGCTATCGATGGCGGTTTATCAGGAATTTATGCTTATCCCGGAACACCGTCTACAGAAATAACAGAATACATTCAACGCTCAAAACTTGCTAGAGAGAGAGGTATCCATTCCGATTGGTCTGCTAACGAAAAGACTGCAATGGAAGCTGCTCTTGGTATGTCTTATACTGGTAAACGAGCAATGGTTTGCATGAAACATGTAGGTTTGAATGTTGCGTCAGATCCTTTTATTAATTCAGCAATCACAGGTGCAAACGGTGGTCTGATAGTTGTTGTTGCTGATGACCCCTCGATGCACTCATCGCAAAATGAACAGGATTCGAGATACTACGGAAAATTTGCCATGATACCAATTTTCGAACCATCAAACCAGCAGGAAGCTTATGATATGGCTTACGAAGGTTTTGAACTATCCGAGAAATATGATATACCGATAATGATAAGACTAACAACACGCTTAGCTCATTCACGTGCGGGTGTAAAACAATCAGCTTTAAGAGAACAAAACAAAATCTCACTACCAAAAGATATAAGGCAATTTGTACTCTTACCATCGATTGCAAGAAAGAGATACAAAATATTGTTGGACAATCAAGCACATTTTGAAAAAGAATCGGAGCAGTCTGTCTATAATAAATATTTTGATGGTAAAGATAAAAGTATGTGTATAATTGCTTGTGGGATAGCTTATAATTATTTAATGGAGAATTATACGGATGATGAGTGTCCATTTCCAATTTTAAAGATATGTCAATACCCTTTACCTCTTAATTTAATAAAGAGAATAACTTCAGAATGCAAAAAGATTCTCGTTCTGGAAGATGGTTATCCTTTAGTTGAAGATATGATTAACGGCATTCTTGACAAAGACTTAATTGTACTCGGTAGAACAAACGGTGCAATTCCCCGCGATGGCGAGTTAAACCCGAATATTGTTGCCGAAGCAATTGGTAAACCTATAAAAAAAGGGAAAGATGTCCCGGGTTTAGTTGTTGGACGACCTCCGTCTTTGTGTAGTGGCTGTCCGCATATTGACTCTTTTAATGCTTTAAACAAAGCTATAGAAGAATATGGCAAAGGTAGAATATTCTCGGACATCGGTTGTTATACTTTAAGTGCATTACCTCCGTATGAATCAATCAACTCATGCGTAGACATGGGAGCCTCCATTACCATGGCAAAAGGTGCTGTGGATGCAGGATTAACACCGTCAGTAGCAGTAGTCGGTGATTCTACTTTTACTCATTCGGGTATTACAGGTTTGCTCGATGCAGTTAATGAGAATTCTCCCATAACTGTAATTATTTTGGACAATAGAACTACAGCGATGACGGGAGGTCAGAAGTCACATGCAACAGGCAGACTCGAAAATATTTGTTTAGGAATTGGAGTCAAACCTGAACATATTAAAATATTAAATCCTTTGAAAAAACATCATGAAGAAAATGTCAAAATAATAAAAGATGAATTAGTATACAACGGTATCTCTGTAATTATCCCAACGAGGGAGTGCATAGAAATTATGAAGAAATCAAAAAAAACCAATAAAGAAACTTAAGAATGAAAATTGACATAATACTCGCAGGTGTTGGAGGACAGGGAATTATTTCTATAGCAGCTGCAATCGGTTATGCTGCGTTAGAATCCAACTTATTTCTGAAACAAGCCGAAGTCCACGGAATGAGTCAGAGGGGTGGAGAAATACAGTCACATCTAAGAATTTCAGATAAGGAAATTCATTCTGATTTAACACCTCAGGGAAGCGCTGATATGATAATTTCTGTGGAACCGATGGAATCATTAAGATATCTTCCATGGTTGTCGCCTGATGGCTGGCTTATTACGAATACGAAGCCTTTCATTAATGTACCAAACTATCCTGATATAAATTTGATATTAAAAGAAATTGAATCTTTTCCAAATCACATTACCCTGGACGCAGATGACACAGCAAGAATGATAGGGTCAGCACGTTCGGCTAACATAGTAATGCTTGGAGCGGCTTCCCCTTTCATTGAAATACCTTATGAAAAATTAGAGAATGGAATCAGAAGAATTTTTTCACGCAAAGGTGACAAAATCATAAAGCAAAATCTAGAAGCCATGATGGCAGGTAAAAAGTTTACAAAAAACTATTTATTAGAAACTTCTAAAGCGTGATTTACTTTTCATACTGCATGAGTTAGTATTAATGTAATATTCTTATGTAATATTCCAATTTGATTTCTAAATCCTCCGGACTAACTGGTAAATACTTTTTAGGTATTCCAAAAAGATTTGAACTGATCTTCTTATCCCTGAAGTCGTAACTTCTTTTAATTTGATCGAATGAGATTTTGATAATTGAATCTTTCCCACTCACTGGATTTATAATCTCAAAATAAATATCCAATTCCTTAATGTCAGAATTTTCTATCTTAACAGATGTTATATAAAATTCCCTTTCAAAGTAGAAAGGGATGGAATACAACCTTACCCCAGAACCTTCTGCTATTTCACTGGGTATTTCATAATCATTCTCCGTAAGATAATACACAAACCTCGCATCTTTGTTGAAAAAGAAATCAGTATGAGGAGGGAAAAACTTTATCACAATATTTTCATCCGGATTGAAGTTCGTCTCTTTCCATATAAAAATACCTGGCTCATAGGTTTTTGAAAATTTATCAGGTATCAATTCAATCATATTCACTGTGGATGATAAAACAGTAATATTAATATCGTTAAACTCAATTGTAGCTTTAAAATCCTTAATCATACCGTCCTTCCAATTTTTACCCGTCGTGAGAATATATTCAAATTGATAAGGAGTAAATGTATACATTGGCATATAACCCCACGATTCTAATTTGATCAGCAAGTTCTCAGCTTCATAACCTATATCAACGATGATACTTTCACCACTACTAATATTTAAATCGAAAATTAGATATTCTGTCGTCCAGACTTTTTGGTAATCAAATAAATACCATAAATCTTCGTGCAGAATTTTAGTAAATTCCTCTTTACTAATCATGTCAGTTTCCTTTTCTATTATATAATCTAAACTCTCACCGTTCTTCTTAATACTGACATTCTTTAATTTGCTCACTGTTTCTGTTCCACTTTCTGTAATATAACGATGTGGAAATCCAACCTTGATGCTTTTAGAATCTCCATAATTTTTCATTACATATTCCACATGAACGACAGATTTATTCGGATAAAATGCTATATGAAGGTTTTCTTTTTCAATTGCAACATCATCTTCGGTATAGAACTGTATATTCCCCGTACCGACAGACCCCTCTATAAGCGGAGTTTCATTTGCAAATGCAATTATTGAATACGATAAAATTAAAAATGTATATATTAGAGTTTTCATTATTATTTTGATATTAATTTAAACACTTAATTTAATTTATCTATTCCATAAAACTTAACTGATTTTTCTTTTCCCTTTAGTTTTATTTCATCTATTTCTTTTGATGAGTATTTGTTATCCAGGTTGAGTAAATTCAACAACTCTTCAGACACTAACAGCTTCTCATTATATTTATTGCATCTTTCCTGAATTCTGGATGCGGTGTTTAAAACATCACCGCTAAAAATTATATCTTTTTTAATAAGACCAATTTCACCCGTTGTGACTTTACCGCTATGCAGACCGGCTTTAAATTCCGGGACCAGTCCATACTTATTTTCATAAAACTTTTTGTTTTTATTTATTACATCGTATATATCATAATAGCACTTTATGCAATTTGCATTTTTAATACCATTATTTAGCTTCCACGAAATAACAACTTCATCGCCAACATATTGATAGATCTCTCCCCTGGTATAAATTATAGAATCCGTTATATCGAAAAAGAAATCATTCAACAAACTAAAAAACCTATGATGCCCGAACCTCTCTGCAATCGTTGTTGATGACTTAATATCAAGAAACATAAAAATTCTTTTTTCTTCTTTTGGTGTATGATATTTTCCTAATAAGAAGTTCAACAGTACTCCAGGTCCGAATCTGTCACTAACCTGTAAAAAGAATTGAGTGAAAAAAAGTATAGCACCATAAATAGTATAAAGTATTAATGTATATCTGCTTGTTAAATAATTGAATGTTAATCTATACAGATGGGGGTCTAAAACACTTAGTTTGCGAAACATAAGATTATACAAAACTGAGAAAAGAAAAAACAGGACTGACATACTTACTAAATAGAATATGCTCTTTGAGATAATTGTGTAAATAAATGGTTTCTTTCTAAACCTATCTTTGAAGTAAAACATCTCGAAAGAGCCTAGAATGAGACCAGCAAATAGTGCTGCCAAAGAATTAATTGTCAGGGAATAACCCATATTAATATTAAATTGCTCCAGATAAGGAACAAATAAAAGGTAAATGAGAAATGAAAAATACAAACTTGCTAATATCCATGAGACCGTTATATACAGTATCTTTGAAAACTTTATCTTGAATATTACTTTATTTAATCTCATTAATCCTTCAGTAATAATAATATTCTAAATTAAAATATATCTCTTTCTTTTAAAGCTAATTATTAAATGTTGATTATTAAAAATGGTGATATAAAAACACTTATCCTCTTTTAAATATGATTTATTCTCGTTATACTATACAACTTTATGGGTTTTCTTTTACCTTTCAACCTCAACTCATCAATCTCTTCAGCTTTATATTTGTTTTTGATGTCAAGCAATTTCAGAAGTTTTTCGGAGATTAACAACTTCTTTTCATATTCATTGCATATCTCCTCAATCCTTGATGCAGTGTTTAAAACATCACCGCTATAGACTATTTCTTTTTTGAAAATTCCAACCTCACCCGCTGTTACAGTTCCGCTGTGTAAACCTGCTTTAAATTCGGGCACGAGTTCGTAATTCTTTAAATAATAATCAGAATTTTTATCAATAACATCTATTATATCAAAAAAACATTTTAAACAATTAGCATTCTCAATTCCCTTATTCAGTTTCCAGGATATTGTAACTTCATCACCGACGTATTGATAAACTTCTCCGCAATTGTACATAATCGAATCAGTAATATCGTAGAAAAAATCGTTCAGCAAATTGAAATACATTTTATGCCCAAACTTCTCTGCTATCGTAGTCGAAGATTTGAGGTCCAAAAACATAAAAATTCTTTGTTCCTCTTTAGGATTATGATACCTTCCAAGTAAAAAATTATGAAGCATACCCTGCCCAAACCTGTCAGTAACCTGTATGAAAAATATCGTTAATAATAATATTGCACCCCAGACAATAAAAATTATTAATGAACCTGGTTTAAAAATAAGATTCAATGTTAGCAGATACAAATCCGCATTGAAGATGTTTAACTTATTATGAAAAATATTGTAAAAGATAAAAAATATGAATACGGCAACTACAGTACCTGATAAGTAAAATGCACTTTTCATTAGCATAGCATAAATGAAGGATTTCTTCCTGAACCTGTCTTTAAAATAAAACATCTCGAAGGTTCCAAATATTAATCCTGCAAAAAGTGCTGCTAAAGTGTTTGTGACTAGGGATAACGTGAAATCTCTGTTCAAAGGATCCGAAGTGCGAAGGAAAAGAAGATACGTAATAAACCTCAGGTATAAACTTACAAATATCCAGAAAGCTGCTATGTACAAGACTTTTGTGAATTTTAATTTAAATATTGCTGAATCGATTTTCATAATTCACGAAATAGTTTATCTATCGAATATTTATAAAAGTAACGTAACCCTTAATTGAAATTACGGATTACTGTTTGAACATTCAATTTCAATAAAGAGAACGTTTATCAGATAAAAAATTCTAAAAAATATTGCGAATAAGGAAGTATAAAAAATCTAAGATGTGTATTGTGGTTAGATGTGTCTATAATATCTCTTCGATAATTTCAGCAGCATCTTTGACATACTTAGGGCACAAATCGTTAAAAAGATTCTTTTCTTCTGCTATCTTTAAGCCTTCTTCAGTACTTATATCACAATCAAGCAACACGCTGCATTGTAAAGAGCCATTTCTTTCTTTAAACTTCTCTGCAAATTTCTGCACAAGTTCATACGTCTTATCTTTTGACATTTCATCTTTTACGTTGCTATTTCCGTATTTAAGACCTATCAGCATAATTGCACCGGTAACAGCACCGCATGTAAGCCCCATTCGACCTATTCCTGCACCAAAAGCAGTTCCAATCCGCCTTGCTTTCTCTGAACTCAGAAATAAATCATTGCAATAAGTCGAGAAAACTGCCTGAGAACAGTTAAAACCCTTCTTAAACAACGATACAGCATGATTAACTTTAGGCATAAGAATAATTACATTTACACTAAATTAAATATAAACATTCTTCGATAAATTTGCAAATATTTTTAATTGATATTTGTGTAGAATATACGTTATTCTTCCCAGATATTGAACTTAACGCCAAATGGGTCTTCTACGTAACAATCCTGACCTTTGCCTCTCCACTTTAGAATTTTGCAGCCATTCTTAATAAGAGTTTCTTTTGCTTTATCCAGATCATCTACAAACAATTCCATGACAGGACCGGGAATCTTTTTATCTTTTATAACGAATAGAGTCAAAGGATTGGCATCGATATCTGCCTCTTCCTGGTTTTCCGAACGGATGTTAAATCCGATTACATTCTTATAAAAATCGACAGCTTTCGAAAAATCCTGTGTCCGAATAGCAACGTTTGTACTCATTTTAAATTTCATGATGGTCTTCTAATTTTTTTACCATTCTTTACAAATATAACCGGATAAACATTCCCGAATAAGCTAATATTATTAAAAAAAAATGATGACATGTTATTTACATGTCACCAATATTAAATCTAAGAAATTTAATATCCTTATTTTACGAATATCATTTTCTTCACATCAGAATACTCATTTGGGATGTCATCATAAGCGAAACTTAGTTTCGTATTCAGTTACCTGCCTGCTGTAAGCAGTGTTCCAAAAAGGAATTTGAGTATTCGCTCGCGTAACGAAGCCCTTTACCTGGTTGTAAACAGGCAGCTTACTTAAGTTAGCACTTTACAACTTTTTAACGAAAGTAAATGATACTAAGCCATGACTCAATAACGTGTATTCTAATAATATCATTTCATCTACTCACCCATACTCTGCTGCACTCTCTGAAGGTGGTCTTTAAAAAATTGTAAATACGGATCTGAGTTTGCTTCACCTTTTTCTATAGCTATCCGGTAGTATTTTTTTGCTTCCTCGTAATTACCGTTATTTTCATACCCTTCTCCAAGACTGTCATACACGTTAGCAGAGTTAGGATACATTTCAACATTAAACTTGAAAATATCTATAGCATCATCAATTCTGTTTTGTCCCATAACCTGATAGCCGAGTATGTTAACAAGTACTTCCGACGGACAACATTATATCCATAATTATTCGATAATCCTTTATAATGTTTCTTCAAAACATCCAGTGTAATATCAACACCATCATCCGGTAGACTCAAAGTTTAAGAAAAAAATATTTTTTGTGTAACTTATTCTACTTTCTTTGAGTCTTGGTGTCTTTGTAGCTGCAATATTACGATACTACTTCCTCTAACTTTTCTCTTTTCCAGATAGGCAGTACAACTTGATTTCTGTTAATAGCCATTTTCAAAACGATTATTCCAACAATTAACGTAATTAAAATTGCAATATAAGACGCTTCTATCCCAAAGCTTCCACCAGTTATCCATTCCGGCCCATCGACGGTTGCCTGTATCCATGATTTATATGTCTGTCCTGAATTTGGCATACCGAATATTCCAGTTTGAAAGAAGTTCCAGCTCATATGAATACCCCACACCATCCAAAGTCTTTTTGTATACATGAAAGCACCTATCAGTAAAACATCGGAAATAACAAGCGCAACAGAAGTCCAAACTGTTGCATTCTCATTTCCTATATGTGCAAAGCCAAACAATAAAGAAACGATAACCAGAGCCCACCAGCTCCCCATCAATTCTTCAATGAGCCTGAAAAGTATTACACGAAAGATCAGTTCTTCCAGAAAAGCACCCATGCTGAAATGAACAAATTGATCTGCAATAATCTTTGCTGAATTGAAAGCTTCGAACTTATAGTACCCAAGTATGCTCATTAATACAACCATAAAACCTACTAAACCCATTGCGATTAGGAAGCCTGAAACAAATTCTTTTATCAAGCCTTTCCTGCTAAATTCCAGAGTTTCTCTTTTCTCTATGTATTTTGTGAATAAATGATAAGCGTAAAGAAAAAGAAAGAAATATACAATTGCCTGCAGGTACTTTAATATCGTGTAGTATGGTTCGGGTGACGGTTCGACTATATAAATTGCCGAAACATTACTTAATAACGAAAACGGAACGAGAAAAAGAAGTGCTAAAATAAAACGAGTTAAAGGAAATTGTATGATCTTACCCTTAACACTGACCGGTTTTGCATTTGTAAATAAACGTTCACTTTCGATAAACATGATCCTGAATATTAAAATATAATTTATTAAACGTTTAAGCAGAATAAAAGTTACGTATGAGGAAAGTTGATTAATTAAAAATCTCAAGAAACCATGCATTGATTTCTTCGTATACCTGATAAGTAATTAATATTAAATTAATAGAGAAGTATATTTTAATAAAAAATGAAATGAAATGAATTCAACAAACGACAAGCTTTCGGAAAATACATCAAGTATAACATCTCTCAGCAAAGAAGAAAAGAATTGGGCTATGTTCTGCCATTTAAGCGGACTGGCAGGTATTTTAATACCGCTTGGTAACATAATAGCACCCTTGATAATCTGGGTATTAAAAAGAGATGAGATGCCTTTTTTAAATGACCAGGGAAAAGAAGCATTAAACTTTCAGATAAGTGTAACGATTTACTTATTTATATCAGCAATTCTTATTTTAGTTGTTGTTGGAATACTGCTTCTGATAGCTATCGGAATATTTGCAACTATCTTCGAAATCATAGCTGCGATTAATGCTGCGGATGGGAAAAAATATCGCTACCCTCTAACTATAAGATTTGTGAAGTGATTTGTTCAGATTAATATTTTCCGGTGAGATTCAAACCATTATTGCGTTTGCAAACACAATAATGATTCCTGGAATTTCTTAACCGCAGCTGCATCCGCAGCCTGTATTCTTCGGTGCTATCTTTAGAATATCTTCTTTAATAATAGCAGCAAGACATC
>CAYYJH010000026.1:17480-32574 GCA_964472195.1 uncultured Ignavibacteriaceae bacterium
GTATTCTTCGGTGCTATCTTTAGAATATCTTCTTTAATAATAGCAGCAAGACATCCGGTACCTTTAGTTAACATGATTGCATTCGGTTCACAATTTAAACTGCATGCTCCGCACTCCATACATGATTTGTAATTTATCATGTATGCTTTTTTGTCTATCATCCCGATAACTCCCTGAGGACAAACCTTTATGCAAATCCTGCATCCATTGCATTTATCAATATCGAATTTAATCATGCTTCACTCCCAATATTATAATAAATGTAATTGCAGCTGCGTAAAGTATTGCAGAGACAGGTAAGAAGTGAATTATCTCTTTCTTCACGAGAGAGTAATTGCTCACCCCACTATTGCCTGTATAGTAAAGAGAAAAGAATATCGCAGTCGCAGACATAAAAGATAAATAGAACAGGAGAGTCAGTGTATCCATTGAATGAACTTTATTAATAAAATAATAGAACATCATGAGCCCAAAAAATAAAAACAGTGTTAGACCTTTGACGGTAAACTTTTTTGTCGGTAATAGTGGAAACAATATTATATAACCTATTCCAAATAAAATCCCAATTGGCAGCACCTGCCAGTATATTCCTGTATAAAAAAAGTAATGCCAGACAAAAAGAGCTGCAAACATTAAAACGAGATATTTCGTAAATTGAATCACTGATGGTACCAAAGTAAAGAACCTGTCAGCAAATGAAAATTCGAATTTGTCAACCACCCTATCGCGTAAAGGTAGATTATTAAGAAATTCCGGTAAGTCCCTTGCATACACAGGTCCTATAATAGGTTTTATAGAATAGCTTTTTAATTTTGGAATAGAAACACCCGATAAAGAAAGCTTTGGTAAAACAATTTCTAATTTATTACTATTATAAATAATTTTATCATCATACCGTTTGAGTTGTCTGACGATATTTCCCGCACTAAACTGACCTTTACTGGCGGAACACCACACGTTTATTCCTTTTGTATCAATAACAAGAATCCTAACGCTCCGTTTCCGTAAAACTCTCCACAACCAGAAGACCGTCATATGATAATTACAGGTTACCAAAAGCGGGCTGGCAATATTATAATCCTCTCCTGTATAATAAAGACCTGGCTCTATTATGAAAGTTTTCCTAAAAGCTCTAATCCAGGAATAAAATACTTTTATGTAATCGATAATATAAAATTTAATTCTCTTGGGCTTCATATTTAAAATAATTTGTAAATCGTAATAAGAATCATTGTTCTTTTCTTTGTAATAAACAGTAAATGAAATTTTGTTTAATGTTTGATGGTGTAGTGTGCACCTCATCAAAACTTTTTACTAAATCAAATTTATTTTGAAAGGTTTTCTTTAAAGATTCTTCTGAGTATTGTTTAACATCCAATCCGCTGCACTTATTAGGACCACTCATCGAGAATGTAGACAAAATCATATACCCATTAGGTTTAACATACTTCTCCGCTACTTCAACATATTTTTTTATATCTTCAAAATCAGTAAGGAAATGAAAAGTAGCCCTATCATGCCAGATATTAAACCTTAGATCGGTTTTAAAATCAGTAACATCGGAATGCAACCAATTCAAATATTCTCTTTTATTATATAAACGGTTGCGTGATCTATCAAGAGCACCGGAAGATATATCTAAAATATAAATCTTCTTAAATCCTAATTTGACAAGATTATCTGCTAACAGAGAATCTCCGCCACCGATATCTATTATTGAATCTTCTTTATCGGAATTTAAAGATAAAATTAATTCAAGGGAAGTCTTTGGGTTTAACTGATACCAGCTCACCTCTTCGGTTTTCTTTTTTTTGTAAACATTTTCCCAATGATTTTTTCTCGAAATCTCTGACATTGCTTTTATGAAAACACTATTTTTATGTAAATAATTACCGGTTTATAAGTTTATCTTACAAGATTAATTCTTAATGCTAAAAGAATTAGGATGGCTCTTTTTGTCACTTAGTTAAAACCATTCTTCTTGTATCGACAATGGTTCCGTCTACAATCAAACTATAAATGTAAACACCGCTTGATTGATTTGACGCATTAAATTCTATGCTGTAAGTTCCGGCGTTTTGCTTTTGCTCTATTAATGCCGACACTTCTTTTCCTAAAGCATCATAGATTATTATTTTTACATTACCTGCTTCTTTTAATCCATAACTAATTTTTGTTAACGGGTTAAAAGGATTCGGATAATTCTGATACAAAATAAACTTTTCAGGAATTTCGTTTGTATAATTTGGAATATTCGTTAACCACATATTAAACAAAACCTGCAATGAATCAATCGGTTCAACTCCGGGCGTAACGCTGTTCACATTTAAGTCAAGATAAAAGGTTCCTGTTGTATCCTGCACCCTGGCAACTCTGATAAATGCTGATAAAGATGAAGTTCCGTAACCCAGGCATCTTGTATCAGCACCCGGGACCTTTGCACCTTGCAGCGCTGCCATTAGTTTATCTGCAAGCGTTCCCTGTGTATTCAGAAACCTCGCTTCCATAGAATCAAGAATCTGCTGCCCTAATAATATGTTCCCCTGAATCGCATAAGTCGGACCAGTGATGTGGTTTTTGTAATTAAAACAGTTCGAACCCGTGAACGCAGCGCTCCTTCCGCTGTCTATAAGATCGACTATTCCGTACTGTCGGATGGATGGGTTACCCTGCGCGTCATGCATAACAAGCGAATCAATTATCTGCTGAGGTGATAACCCCATGTTCATAAGGTTACGGGCATAGTTTTGATTTGCTGCATTCCAATAAGATTGGGTATGTATCACTCCTACACCGGGATGTACATCACTGATAATAATTGAACCAGCTATGCAGGATGCACCAGCACTGCCAACCTGTCCCGTAACAGGGTCGACAGCAACAATTGAAAATGTGTCTTGAGATAATAAGACATTGTAACGGAAAAAGAATAGAAAGAATAATCCCACCAATAAAAATAATGATTTTCTCATCAGGTTTACTTTAAGTTTTATTTGTAAAATTTTTCAATATCTTAGGAAGTCTATTTTTGTAAATTCTGTTAGTGACAAAAACTGTAAATAGCACAACAATCCCCCCTGCTGCAAGGTCTATCACATAATGATATCTCAAATAAACAGTTGAAAAGATCATAAGTATCGAATAAGGAAGGTAGAAATAAAAGGACTTCGACCTTATCTTGTGTGATAAATAAGTAATGAGTAAAATTATAATAGTATGCCCGGAAGGAAAGGCATCACGCTGAGCCACATCTTCAGGATTAAGAATCCCTTTTGGAATAGATTCACCAAAATTGATAATATCTCGCAACGCGTTAGTTAGAAATATTCCGGGAAGTTCGAGATTTAATGATTGAAAGTCATGCAAAGTAAACCTTGGACCAATAGCAGGAAGTAATAAATATCCAATCAGCGACATATAAAAACCAAAAAGAATAACAAAGGTTGCATATTTTAATTCATCGAATCTGTGCCACAGGTAAAGTTCAAGCCCATAAATTAAGGGCATCAGATAGAAAATGTTATAAACAATCTGGAAAAACTCTGTCAATACCGGATTCGAAATTCCAAATAGAGCCTGTGTAGGATTTACTGTAAAAATCGTATAGTCTATACCAATAAGAAGATGATCGTATAAAGAGTTGGTCAAACTTATCATCAACACATAGATTTCTTTAAAACAAAACGCCATCATAAATGCGGGATACCAAAAACGAATAAATCTGCTTAGAGATTGTTTAGTTTTATTTTCAAAATCTTTCTGCTCATAATGTCCGACTATATACAAGATTGAAATACTCAAAACAGAATTAATAAATACAATTAAATACCACTGGTTTATACGATAATAATTAACAACACTTAAAAGGCTGAGAGCTGTTAAGAATATAAGATTAGTCTTATCGGGTATCTCGAGATATTTTATATTTTTTTTAAGAGAGTTAAGCAATGATTCAGATTTGAGAAAGCATAAAAGTTGCTATCGATAAGAAAATCGAAATACCAACTACATCCTGGAATGCAGTTGCGAAAGGTCCGGAAGTAATTGCAGGATCAAAGCCAACCTTTTTCGAAATTAAAGGGAACACTGTACCAAGCATTCCGGATACATTTATAGAAACAAACATAGAAAGCCCGACTGTTAATCCAAAAGCCCATTTATTTTCGCTTGAAATTAGAAAACCAATAATTGTAACCAGAAGCCCGACTACAAAACCAATTATTAGAGTTGTCTCAAGCTGACGTTTGACAGAAGTAAACCAATTGTTAAATGTAATATAGCCAGTATCCATTGCTCTCACAACTATAGAGGCAGTTTGGAGTCCCGTATTCCCAGATATTGCGGATATAATTGGCATGAAGGCAGCAAGAAGAATAACCTTTTCTAAAATTCCTTCGTTACTTTTTATCATAAAGACAACAATCATTTCTACTGTCAATGTTATTAGTATCCAGGGTAAACGAATCCTTGCAACCTGTAACGGAGATTTCTTTTCGAGTTCTTCGGCATCCGAACCAACCATCATTGCAACATCTTCCTCGTATTCTTCTTTTATAACATCGACAACATCATCGATGCTGATACGTCCTATTACTCTATTATCAGAATCTACTACCGGCATTGAGATAAGATCATAGCTGCTAAACATTTTTGCAACTTCTTCCTGATCTACATTTGCGTCAACGGAAAATACATCCGGGTCCATTATTTCCGATATCTTTTGATCCGGTATACTCAACGACATTATTATGCTTTTTAACGAAATTATACCAACAAGAATATTATTATCATCGACAACCCAGGCATTATATAATTCATCAACGTCTTCAGCCTGTTCTTGAATCTCAACAACCGCTTCCGAAATCGTTTTATTCATATGAATAGCGATAAATTCCTTTGCCATTATACCGCCCGCAGTATTCTCATCGTATGCAAGCAGCTCCCGTACTTCATCAGAATCCTCTTTATCGACCGTCTCTAATCTTTGGAGAACATCATCTTTGACTTTCTCGTCTAACTCAGATACAAGATCTGCAGCATCGTCGGAATCCATCTCATCTACAATCTCAGTAATTTCTTCATCGCTGAGTTGTGAAAGAACTTCTTCACGCCTATCATCTCTTAATTCAGATATAACCTCACTTGCAGTTTCATCTGATAAGAGAGAAAATAAATAAACAGCATCTTTTGTTTCTTCAATGTTGTCAACTATAACTGAAATATCGAAATCATGCAGATCAGTTAAGATATTCTTGAGTAAAGGTTCAGACTTAGATTGAATTAACTCAGTTATATCATTTAACAATTGATTATCTACTTCGAGAACTGATTTATGCTTTTTCTCAGGTGACAATTCGTGTCAATTATTATTTAAGAAAGGTTCATAAAAAGAGTTAAAAAATTAACTAAATAAATCAGAAAAGTATATTCAAAATAATGAATTGATTAGAAAGCATTCTCGGTATGATTTATAGTGATGCCCTTTCCATCCAGTAAAACACTCACCGTATCTATTCTTAAATCGTAATCCAAAAACTTCTCATTCTCAGAAACAAATCCTTCAGCAGCTTTCCTTATTTGATTTTGTTTTGTTTTATTGATGGATTCTTCGGGTTCTCCGAATTTTCTATTCCTTCTTGTTTTAACCTCAACAAATATAACTATCTTATTTTTTTCATCTTTGAAAATCAAATCAACCTCTGCTCTTTCAAACCTATAATTTGAAATAAGAAATTCGTAACCTTTTGATTCCAGATATTCTTTCGCTTTTTCTTCACCGAATGAACCGAGCTTTTTTTTATAAACACTCTTTGACATACATACTATTTAGCACCTTTTCTGAAATTGCTATCTTTGACAGAAAAAATCAAATAACAAATATCAAAATACAAATAAGATCCAAATAAGAAATTACAATAACCGAAACTTGTTTGGAATTTTTGAAATTGATATTTATGATTTATTTGTAATTTGATATTTGTCTTTTGTAGATTGAAATTTCTTTTTTACCCACGTTAGACGTTTCGTACTTTATCGGATAAGTATACGCTAATATTCGTCTGCAAAAAGTTTTTCTGTGCAAGTCACAAAGACCGTATTTCTTTATATTACTGATATGCTCTTTCGTAGCGTACCCTTTATGCTGTTTGAAGTTATACAATGGATATTCTATATCATATTCTCTCATTAATCTGTCCCTTGTAACTTTTGCAAGAATAGAAGCACAGGAGATCTCAAATATTTTATCATCACCTTTGACAACAGTTTCGTAATCATAATCTTCATGTTTGCTGTTGTTTAACTTGAAGTAATTTCCATCAACGAAAACCTTCATATCATCATTTCTCAAAGACATAAGACATCTTTCCATACCGAGCATCGTTGCCTTTAGAATGTTAATTCCGTCAATTACATCGTTATCAACAATTTCAATTTTGTAATCCTTACACTCGTCAATAATTTTATTATATAATTCCTCTCGCAGAGATGCTTTCAGCTTTTTGGAATCCCTAACGTTCTCGATACTCTTCCCTTCTTCGAATACAACAGCAGCAACAACCACCGGACCTGCAAGTGGTCCCCTGCCAGCTTCGTCTGTTCCGCAAATGAGCATATAATTTTGATATTATTATAACTATTATTCTTGTAGAAAAATAATTATAAATATGTTTGAATAAAATCTAATTAGAAAATTGTAAATTTTAAGAGTACAAATATGAAATACAGCAATCTTTTCGTATTCATCCTCATTTATTGTTAAATGAACAAATTGTATTAGTATTATAGAACAGAACAATAAAATCTTAAAGGATTAAATATAACTTCAAAATAAAAAATTGTAAGTGCATTAGAAAAATTAGAATCCCTAAAACAATTTGACTTAAGTGAAGGGATAATATTGTCTAAAAAAGAAATCCCTATACAAATAATAGGTATTTATTTTTTAATAAAAAGTAATAAGATAATTTATGTTGGTCAATCACATGATGTACAATATAGATTACAAAAACATTTTATGGAAAAAGATTTTGACGGTTACTATATTTTGGAATGCCCAAAAAAATATCTATCTAGTCTTGAAGCATATTTTATAATAAAATTTGAATTAGAATTAAATGACTATACTGTACCATCTAATCCAATTTACAAATCACTTCCTCAATTAAAGAAACTTTTTAAGTGTAATGTATTACCATAAAAAAAAATGGATTAAAGAAAATAAATTAAGGAATTATTATAACAATTATTACAGAGTAAGTGACTTCAAAAATTTTGTTGTTCCAGATGAATTTAGATGGTGAGATAATCACTATTAAACAATAAACAATGTTTGTGAAATTCAAACCAAATATATATCATATTAATAAAATAAAGATTTTAAAAAAATAAATGCATTCAAACATAATTAAACAAGACGGAAAAGTATTCATTGAAGGAGTTCCAAAATTAGGATGGGGACTCGGGAAAGAAAATACTTTTATGGGTGCAATGCAAAGTACACTGAATACTATAGGCGATGATGTCACATACGAATATCTCATGGGAATATCGGGGTCTGCTTTTCGATTACATTTTCATTACCCGGTGTGGTGTCCAAGTTCTCCTGATGCAACATGCGGATTCGATACAACATCGGTTGCATTTAGAGCATTAGGATATAAAACAGAAGCCTTATTTATGGAAGTAAATGATAAAACAATAAAAGCAAAGATGAGGGAAAAAATTAATAACAGCATTAATAAAGGTATACCCGTAATTGCGATTGATATGATAAAGGTTCCTGATTGGGGAATTATAACAGGATACGAAGAACATGGAAATGGTTTGCTTTGCAGAACTTATTATGATGACCCTGACTCGAAAAACTATTCTCTTGCAGAGAAATGGCCATGGGCAATTTATACAATTAAAAAAAAGAATAGAAAAGAAAATGAAAAAGAATCGATTATAAACTCGCTTAAGCTGGCAGTTGCATTATCAAAAACTAAAAACTTTTTAAAATATAAAAGCGGTTTCGCAGCTTATGAGTATTGGATAAAAGTATTATCGAACGAAAAACTTTATAAAGATTATGACAAAATCAAAAAAAGAATTCAACCAAACGCTTGGATCTATTACAGTCTATTAGACTCAAGAAAAGCAGCGATTAGATACTTGATTTCAATTAGAAACAAGATTTCCTTTAATGACATGAATAAAATAATTCAAAACTATAAAAGAATAGTTGAGTTATTATTTAGCAACTTGAAATTCGTACCATTTCCATGGCAGCTCAAAAACGAATTATGGAATAATAAAATGCGAAAGAAACAGGCAAACACTTTGAAAAAAATTTTACTCGTCGAAAAAGAAACGATTGGTTATATTCAGAATAGTCTGGATTTTATTACATAAACTATCAAATAATACCCATTGTCGTCTAATTAAATGATAAATAACTACGTTTAATAAAAATGTACTTGGAAATGTTCATTTTATTTTATTATTTAATATTTGTGATTAGAATATCTTTTAATCTAAACGATGAATTTTCATAACAGCATGTCATATATAATCAAACAAATATTGAAAAATAATCATCCTTTTATAACATTTTTGTTAAGATTCTCTTCACTTGTATCATTAATCATAATAATTTTTTCTTCATTGGTATTTGGACAATATAACCAAATTCGGTTTGACCACATCTCAATCGAGCAGGGACTTTCACAATCATCGGTATTAAGCATTGCACAAGATAACCTTGGTTTCATGTGGTTTGCAACTCAAGATGGTTTGAATAGATTTGATGGTTATACATTCACTGTTTATTCGCATGATCCACTCGATTCAAACTCCATTTCAGATATTGGAATTCAAAAATTATATGTTGATAATACCGGAAACCTATGGGTTATTACTCTTAGCGGTAAATTAGAACGTTATGATTATGAACATGATTTGTTCTTTCATTATCATATAAACAAAACTAACACTTTTGATAAACCATCTGAAAGAATTAGTTCTATCGTTGAAGACCGAACAGGACAACTCTGGGTCTGCACAGGTTCTGGAAATATTTACCATTATAACCAGATAAGAGATAATTTTATTTATCAACAGTTTAGTAAATCGAACAACACGTTACTGAGTAATTCACATGCTCAATGCTTATATGCAGACAAAGAAGGAATACTCTGGATTGGAACATGGGAAGGTCTTATCGAGATTGATTTATCTCACGGTAATATCAAAAAGTATCAGAATATCCCTGGTGACGAGCAATCACTGGGCGGTAACATGGTTTTTAGTATTACTGAGGATGCAGAAAGTAATTTATGGATTGCAACCGCTGACGGAGGTGTAAGTGTCTTAAATAAAACTGACGACAAGTTCAAAGTATATAGAAATAATAAAACGAATCCAAAAAGTTTGAGCAGCGATAGGGTTATGAACATTTTTTTAGATAGTTATTCTAACATTTGGATAGGGACTATAGATAAAGGACTCGATCTCTTTCAAAAAAATGATAACTCTTTTATTCATTATCGTCACGTTCCCTCTTCGAACTGGTCGATAAGCAATGGTGCAGTTATGTCTATTTACGAAGATAGAAGTGGTACTCTCTGGTTTGGGACTTTAAGTGGAGGTATAAACAGGTTCGACCGCAAAAGCCAAAACTTCTTGCATATTTCTCACAACGCAAGCTACGCTGGTAGTATTAGCAACAATATTGTATTATCTATATGTGAAGATCATACCGGAGCACTTTGGGTTGGTACTGATGGAGGTGGTCTTAATATTCGTAAACCCGGAACTGAATTTTTTGAACACTACTTCCAGAATCCCAGTGGTGTTGGCAGTAACTCTATAACAGCTATTTTCGAAGACAGATATGGTAAAATATGGATTGGCACCGACCCGGGTGTCAATACGGCAGTTGGAGGCGTTTTCACTTATGACAGGAATTCTAATTCATTCATCCCGTTTAAAGATTTTATTTTAAATGGTGGTGGTATTACGGCTTTTTACGAAGATAGTTTTGGTGATTTTTGGCTAGGTTCTTCTGTTGATGGAATAAGAAGAATTATATCGGGAAGCGACAATATTAAAAAATATAAGCACGATAAAAACAATCCGGGCAGTTTAAGCGGTAATTCTGTGTTTGCAATACACGAAGACAGTTATGGTGATTTATGGATTGGAACGATTGGCAAAGGAGTAAACCGGTTCAACCGGAAAAATGAATCATTTGAAACATTCATAAATAATTCAAAAGACTCAAGTAGTATTTCAAACAATTCGGTCTGGTGTTTCGGCGAAGATATAAATGGTAATCTCTGGATGGGGACCTGGGGCGGGGGTTTGAACAGGTTTAATAAAGAGGATGAAACATTTAAAACATTCACAATAAAAGATGGTTTGCCAAGTAATGTAATTTATTCTATTATTCCTGATGACGATGACAATTTCTGGTTAAGTACGGGTCATGGATTAGCAAAATTCAACACCTTAAATTTTTCATGTAAGACCTATGACAAATCGAATGGATTGCAAAACATAGAATTCAACCAAGGAGCATATTGTCAGGGGAAAGATGGTCTTTATTATTTTGGAGGTACAAATGGCATAACTACTTTTTACCCTGAAAATATCAAAGAAAATCAATTTATCCCTCCCATAGTATTAACAAATTTTCATGTCTTTGATAAACCGCTGCATCTTGAAAAATCTATAAATTCAATTGATGAAATTACTCTATCTTATGATCAGAACTTTTTTTCATTCGAGTTTGCTGCACTGGACTATACTGCTCCGGACAAAAATCAGTATGCGTACAAACTGGACGGTGTGGATGAAGATTGGGTATATACCGGGAGCAGGCGTTTTGCAAATTATACGGATGTCGCACCGGGCGAATATACATTTCGTGTGATAGGTTCTAATAACGATGGAGTTTGGAATAACAAAGAAGCTGCTGTAACAATTATTGTAACTCCCCCTTTCTGGCAGACCTGGTGGTTCAGAATACTGGTAATTTTCTCATTAGGCGGATTGCTGTATTCATTTTACAGGTACCGCTTAAATAAACTGCTGGAAGTAGAACGTACTCGGGTACGTATTGCCCGCGACCTGCATGATGAAGTAAGCGCTACAATTACAGGCATAGTATATTTTTCCAATGCTATTGCAAATGAAATCGGTAAGAGTATAACACCAATGTTGAAAAAATTATTAAATCTTATTAATGAGAGTGCAACCGAGGTTCAAGAATCAATGAGTGATATTATTTGGTCTATTAATCCTGAAAACGATAAATGGGAAACTATTTTACCAAAGCTCAGACGGTATTCATCCGATCTTTGTGAAAGCAAAGACATCAAGTACAGTATACAGATTTCGAATTTTATTTCGAACAAAGAACTTAGTATGGAACGAAGACGTAACTTCTGGTTAATTTTTAAGGAAATGGTAACTAATGCGGTTAAACATTCAAATTGCTCCGATTTAAAAATAACAATTACAAACCATAATGACTTGTTATCTCTAATTATCGAAGATAACGGTACTGGCTTTGAGCCTGATAGACCGACTGACCGCAATGGAGTAAAGAACATATATTCACGTTCAACAACATTAAAAGGAAATGTTAAATTAACAACTAAAAAAGGAAAAGGGACTAAGTGGGAATTAAAGTTCCCATTATAATAATTTTCATCACTAATGGTAATGAATTCAATTAACACAGATAAAATAATTTCCATTGTCTTAATAGAAGACAACCGTTTCATTCGTAACGGATGGGAAATAGAAATCAAAAAACAACCATTCTTTGAAATAATTGGTTCATTTGAAAGCTGTGAAAAAGCATTCAAAACAGATCCATTCAATGAGACAGATGTTGTACTGATGGATATTAGCTTACCAGGTATGTCAGGGATTGAAGGCGTTAAGTATCTTAGAGAAAAATTCCCAAAACTGATAGTTGTAATGTGTACTGTTCACGACGACGACGAAAAAATATTCGATGCAATTTGTGCGGGAGCTGTTGGATATTTACTTAAGAAAACACACCCAAAAGAACTTGTTAATTCACTAAGGGATGCGTACAATGGAGGATCACCTATGACCCCGAGTGTTGCCCGCAGAATTATTTCTTCCTTTCAGAAATCACCTGCAAAATCTTTTACCGGGGAAATCATTGAACTTACAGATAGAGAAAAACAGATACTCAATCTTATGTCACAGGGAAAAACATACACAACTATAGCAAAAGAAATTTTTCTATCTGTAGATGGTGTCTATTATCATATAAGAAATATCTATGAAAAGCTCCAGGTTCATAGTCGCGCAGAAGCTGTTGCTGAGGGTTTGAAAAAGCGGTTGATACAACCACCTAGGAAATAAATTAAACAAATACCGAAAGCCAAATCGTAAATAAATTCCAATCACTAATTTTCATTCTTGTACATTCTTGTTTCCGAGAACCTTTTGAAAATACTTGGGGGTATTTAAGATTCAATATTATGCGGATACGAAAGAGGACTTTCGTAACCAGAGTTAAAAAGGTCTATAACTTGTAGTCGATTCCAATCTCCGGAAAAATATAACTCCTTCTACCTAATCCATATTTCAAAATTAAAGATAAATCCTTTTCTACAAAATATCTTATACCCACATGTCCTGAATAATATGGTTCTTTGAAATCCAGATTTGATCCCAACATAATTCCAATCAATGGTACAAATTTCCCATCACCAATATTTACAAAGTTGCAATTTATCTGTCCGGCAACAAAAAAATTACTACTTACATCGCTGCTCCAATTAGTATGTTTTATCGATACACCAAAACCGATCAAGTTTTGACCAACCATTATCAATTCATGTTCATAATTTCCGTTAACAGATAAGACATTGTTATCTAATTCTGCGGATACTGATATCCCTGCAAAATTATCGTGTAATTTCATTTGTGAATAGGATAAATCTGTGCTTAATAATAAAAGAGAAATGAATATTGTAATACAATAAGATTTAATCATTTTTGAACTTTTATATATTCTTGGGAACTGTTCAATACAAATTTAATGAATAATTGTGAAACAAGTTCCCTTATTATTACCCATCTTAATACTCGATATTTTTTACAATAAGGCATTTTCTTGTTCGAAAATCTTTAATTGGTTATCATAATTCACTAAATGGAAAAACTACAGATGTACGTAGTGTATTTTTTTTGTCACTTGTTTATTTTTGTTATAAAGAACTCAAACAAAGATGACTTAAAAAATGAAGGTTGACGAAAATAAATTAATTCAAATTGCTATAATAGAAGACAACCGGTTTATTCGCAATGGTTGGGAAATGCTATTTCACGATGCATCTAACTTCAATGTAATAGGTTCGTATTCAAGCTGTGAGGATGCTTTTACAGACGATAGAGTAGGTAATTCAGATATTGTCTTGATGGACTTAAGGCTACCTGGATTATCCGGTATGGAAGGAGTAAAATATATTAAGAAAAACTTTCCACAAATTGAAGTTCTTGTTTGCTCGGCTTATGAAGATGATAAAAATATATTTGAAGCGATTACTGCCGGAGCTGTTGGATTCATAGCAAAAAAAGCTAAACCGGACGAATTATTGAATACAGTATTAATGGCGGTTCGTGGAGGCTCACCGATAACACCAAACGTCGCTCGTAATATTATTGAGTTGTTTCGCAAGCAAACGTCACATTCTGATTATAATGAATTAAAACTAAGTGATGATGAACAAAAAATACTAAGTAAAACTGCCGTTGGCAAATCTTATGCAACAGTAGCAAAAGAGTTATCAATGTCTATTGATAAGGTCCCAGATCAAATTCGGAATATTTACAAGAAAACAATTATGATTTATAATCAAGAAATAAAAGACAAAACAATCATTGGCAGAAATTAAATTAAATCTATAAAATTTAATTTATTAACTTTTATAAATTAAAATTGAAAAAATGAAAAAAACAATCTTAACTATCGCAGCAGTATTGATTGTAAGTTTTAACACATTCGGGCAAACAGCAGGAAATTCAATGTTGTTTGATGGTATAAATGACTTTGTGATGGTTCCCCATCATACGAGTCTTAACCCCGGCAACGGTAGCTGGACAATTTCACTCTGGATTAAAGCTCCCAATGTAATCCAAAGAGGACCTTTGGTTGGTAAAAGACTTCCGATGGAAGGATACAATCAGTATACATTGGGCATCGGAGATACTAATGCACATTTTCCATCTCCCGGTAAAAGAATCTATGTTAATTATATAGATAGTGCTGGAATTTCAGAAAGAAGTGGTCATCTTCAAAACGAATTTGTTGACGGTAACTGGCATCACATTGCAATGGTTGCAGATAAAACAGCTGACAGCGTTTTCATTTATATCGATGGTATCAAGCAAGTTTTTATTATTCAATTTAATTTTGGAAACTGGCCTGATGTGGGAAATGTTGATTCACTCTTAATCGGGCGTAACAGTAATGGATCTCATTTTTATAATGGTGAAATGGATGAATTAAGTCTCTGGAACAAAGCTCTTTCACCTTCACAAATTAATACTGTAATGAGTGATACACTTGGTCCAGCATATTATTCAACATCTGATAGCGGGCTTGTTGGTTATTGGCGTTTTGACCAATACGAAAATTTAGGAGTTAATGGTGGTGGTGTAGATGATATAAGAGACTTATCTGTTTGGGGAAACCATGGAGACGCTGAAGGTAGTCCTCAATTAATACCATCAGGTATTTTAACTGTAAAAAATATAAATCAAAATCACCCAAAAGAATTCTCATTATCACAAAATTATCCAAATCCGTTTAATCCGAGTACTAAAATAAAATTTGCGATTTCAGATGTGAGTTATACGAAATTAAAAGTTTATAATGCTTTAGGAAAAGAGGTTGCAACACTGGTAAATGAAAGATTATCAGCGGGTAGTTATGAGGTTGATTGGAATGCTAATAATTATGGAAGTGGTGTGTATTTCTATAAGTTAGAAGCTGGAGATTATGCAGAGACAAGGAAAATGTTGCTTTTAAAATGATGTAACATACTACTAAAACATAAAGACA
>CAYYJH010000027.1:0-32498 GCA_964472195.1 uncultured Ignavibacteriaceae bacterium
AAGTTAGTGAATAACGAATTCAAAGCAGCAGGAAGATATTCTGTTGTCTTTGATGGTAGCAGGCTATCCAGCGGAGTTTATTTCTACAAGATAGAAGCAGGTTCGTTCACTGATGTTAAGAGAATGGTATTAGTAAAATAAAAATACTGCTCATTTATTTTTTCTTATCCCTGCTCAAACATTTGGGCAGGGATTTTTTATTTAAAATACATAAACTCGATAAGTTTTAAAAAAAACTTCTTATCTAAATCTTCGTTGAATTCTGTGAAATTCGGAACTTGAAACGAGGATTTCTGAGTTGGATGAGTCTCTTTCGAGACTGATTTTTTCGTGTTCTAAAATTGTAAATTCAAAAAGAAAATACACTAACTTTTTCGGAAAACTATACGTAACTTTAAATATAAAAGTTAATATGTTAAATATCTATCTCACTTATGAAAAGGAAATTCATTAAATATCTGATACTATTTCTCTATATCATACTCGTTTTCTATTGCCAGTTCAATCCAAGATTGATTAATTGTCTGCTGATTGATTTTTCTGACATGGAAAAGATTACTTATAATGTATATGTATCAAAACAAACATCAAACAGTGACAAAGAACATTTACTCTCTTTAATTAACGAATCAAAAAACAGGGTTGAAAATCTCTGGGGCAGCGTTGTTGCTGATCCTGTATTCGTAATTTGTAACTCACATGAAGATTATACAAAATTTGGAATGTATAAAGTTGACGGACTAACAGTTATATATCCTTTTGAAACATTCATTATTATCAGTCCCGATGGTATTAACGAAAATATCATTAGTCACGAAATCTGTCATGCAGAACTGTATGAGAGGATTGGTTTTTTCGATGATGACGAAATTCCATTGTGGTTTCACGAAGGACTTGCATCTTTAGTATCTCATAATCAGAATAGTACATTTGAAAGCTTTAAAAGAATCTGGAATAAGCGTTCGAAACACGGAAAAGTTAAAATCAAGCTGAACGATATAGCTTCATACGATGGTTTCTATGGAAGCCCTGCAATTCTCGATTTGCCATACTGGCGTGCTGCGTTAGAGGTTTCCCGGTGGTATGAAATCACTGGCAAGAAAGGCTTACTTGAATTGGTTACTTATTTCAAATCTAATAAGGATTTTAAATTATCATATAAAATGATAGAAGAAAAATACTCATTAAAAATCCCTGTACATTAGTAATATAATCCTCCTTTAAAATAACAACCTTTTCTCGTAAGTTTGCGGTATGTTAGTAAACGGCAAGCATTATCGTTCAATTTGGTTAAAAGATAACGACAAAAAAGTCATACAGACAATAGACCAATCGAAGCTTCCTCATTACTTTGAGATTATCGATCTAAAAACTTCCGATGATGTCATTCATGCTATTAAAGAAATGACGTTACGGGGGGCTCCTCTCATTGGAGTCGTTGCATCTTACGGGATTTATCTCGCCGCAATAGAAGCCAAAAATAAAACTAATGACATCATAGCGTTTGAGAAATTTGTAAATGCAAAAGCAGATTTATTAAAATCTACAAGACCAACTGCTGTTAATTTGTTCTGGGGAATCGATAATACTCTTAAGGAAATCTCCAAATACAACACGATGGAAGAAAAGATAGATGCTGCTTTCAATTTTGCTAATAAATTAGCAAACGACGATATTAAATCATGTAAAAAGATTGGTGAGTATGGAGTAAAAATTATCGAAGATATTAAAACATCTAAGAACTGTGATGCTGTCAACATTCTTACACATTGTAATGCAGGTTGGCTTGCTTGCATAGACTACGGAACCGCAACTTCTCCAATTTACACTGCTCATAAAAAAGGGATTAATGTACATGTCTGGATTGAAGAAACAAGACCGAGAAATCAGGGAGCAAGCCTTACAGCTTGGGAGCTTGGACAGGAAGGGATTCCCCATACAATCGTAACTGATAATGCGGGCGGATACGTTATGCAGAAAGGTCTTGTTGATCTGGTTATAGTAGGTTCCGACAGAACAACCTGCACAGGTGATGTTTGCAACAAGGTTGGAACATACAAAACAGCTCTCGCTGCAAAAGACAATAACATCCCGTTTTATGCAGCATTGCCATCTTCCTCTATTGACTGGGATTTAAAAGATGGAGTGAAGGAAATTCCTATTGAAGAAAGGGATGCTAAAGAAGTAAAATTTATTCAGGGCAAATATAAAGATGAAATTGTAAAGGTTCTGTTAACACCAGAGGAAAGCCCCGCAAAGAATTTCGGATTCGATGTTACACCGTCAAGGCTTGTTACAGGAATTATCACGGAGAAAGGAATTTGCAAAGCAAATGAGAAAAGTATAAGAGAATTATTTCCAGAAAAGTAAATTATTATATTTCATAAATCAAACATATAAATTTAAAATGAACTTCGGACAATTAAGCTGGGGCAAAACAAACAGGCTGGCTCAAATATTCAGACCTAACAAAAATGGCAAGCACCATACAGTTATGCTTGCTGTTGACCACCCGTATTTTTATGGACCAACTACAGGGTTGATCGATCCTAGAAAAACAATTCTTCCAATTGTACCTTACGCTGATGCAATCAGTCCGGCAAAAGGGACACTGGAATATTGTCTGGATCCTTTAATCCCGACTCCTTTAATATTAAGAGTAACAGGCGGTAACAGTATATTAAGACGGCAGGAACTATCTGATGAACATATAATAACTTCAATAGAAGAAGCACTTAAATTAAATGCCGTAGGAGTATCAGTATCTGTGTACATCGATACGGAACACCAGTCTCAAACTCTTAAAAACCTGGGAAAACTTGCTAACGAAGCCGGGAAGTATGGTCTCCTTGTATTAGGTATTACAGCAGTTGGAGCAAAGTTAGAAGAAAAAGTTAAAGGAGAAGGAGGAAAAGGTAATGAAGACTTTGACCCCGGGAAATATTTTGCACACGCTGGTAGAATTATACAGGAAAATGGAGCTAACATTGTAAAGACATATTTCTGCGAGAATTTTGAACAGGTTAGAGAAGGAATCCAGGTTCCAATTGTAATAGCAGGAGGCAAGAAAATTCCTGAAAAAGATGCACTCGAATTCACATTCAAAGCTATACAGGCTGGTGTTGAAGGTGTTGACATGGGTAGAAATATTTTTCAGGCAGATAATCCTGTAGCGATGATACAGGCTGTTAAGTCAATCGTACACGAGGAAAAAACAGCAGGAGAAGCGTTCAAGATTTATAATGAACAAAAATAATAGACGATGAAAGTCGGGATGTATTACAATAACAGGGATGTTCGCGTTGAAGAAATGCCTATTCCTAACATTGGTGACAGAGACATACTTATAAAAGTAAATGTTTGTGGAATCTGTGGAAGTGATATACTTGAATGGTACCGTATAAAGAAAGCTCCGTTGGTTTTGGGGCATGAACTATCAGGTGAAGTTATTCAGGTTGGGAAAGATATCAAAAAATTCAAACCGGGAGACAGGGTATTTTCTACGCATCATGTACCGTGTAATGAGTGCTGTTACTGCTTAACAGGTCATGAGACTGCCTGTAAAACATTTCAAACTAAAAACAACTTCGAGCCGGGCGGCTTTTCCGAATATTTGAAAGTATCAGGAAAAAGCGTTAACACAGGGACTTTACTAATACCTGATGAAGTAACATTTGAAGAAGCCTCATTTACAGAGCCACTTGGTACTGTTGTCAGAGGATTAAGAAGAATAGGATTGAAACCCGGAGACAGCATGCTTGTTCTTGGAGCTGGTATTGCAGGTACATTAATGATAAAATCAGGTAAAGTTTTTAGGGCTGGAAGAATTATTGCAACAGATATAAACAATATCAGATTGGAAAGTGCAAAGAAATTCGGAGCAGAAAACGTTTTTAATGCAAGTGAAGATATTCCCAAAGTTATAAAAGAAGTAAATAACGGCAGACTTGCCGATAAAGTCGTGATCTGTACAGGAGCATTAACAGCTGTCAGACAAGCCTTAAAATCAGTAGATAAGGGCGGGACAGTTATGTTCTTCGCCGTTCCAACACCTGATGAAACAGTTGACATAGATTTTAATCCTTACTGGAGAAATGATATTAGCTTTATAACAAGTTACGGAGCAGCGCTTCAAGATAATCAGAAAGCATTAGAACTTATAAGTACAGGAAAAATAAACGTGAAAGATATGATAACACACCGCTTGAGTCTTGACGAAATAGGAAAAGGATTTGAATTAGCAAGTCGAGGTGAAGGATTGAAAATACTGATTAAACCTGATAAGAATTAATAAAACATATAAATTCGATTTATAAAATAGAAAAGGAATCCTGAATATTTATTTCAGAATTCCTATTTCTATAATACGATAAATTATAATCTTTTATAGGAATTGGGAATTACAAAACTTCTTTTATCCTTTTTATAGCTTCTTTAATATTCTCCTGTGAGTTTGCATAGGAAAATCTTAAATACCCTTCTCCATAATCACCAAAAGCTGTTCCGGATAAAGCTGCAACGTTTGCTTTATATAAGATATGATCATTCAATTCTCTCGATGTGTAACCTGTCTTTGTAATGTTTGGAAACGCATAAAATGCACCCTGCGGTTCAATACATGAAAATCCTTTAAGAGAATTAAGACCTTCAACAATGACATCCCTTCTTGCCAGGAACTCCTTTTTCATTGAATCTACTGCATCCTGGGGTCCCTCGAGAGCTTCGATACAAGCTTTCTGAACGAATGCATTCGTGCATGAATTGCTATTAACCATGAGTCTTGAAATCTTTGGAGCAAGTTCTTTATTCATTACACCATAACCTATTCTCCAACCAGTCATTGCATAATATTTCGAAAATCCGTCCAGAATAATAGTCCGGTCTTTAAAACCATCGATTTGAGTGATACTGAAATGTTCGCCTGAAAAAACAAACCTGCTATAAATTTCATCACTAAGAACAATTATATCTTTATCTCTAATTATTTCAGCAATCTTTTCAATATCTTCTCTAGGTAAAATTCCTCCTGTTGGGTTCTGTGGAGAATTAATAATCAACAATCTTGTTTTGTCTGTAATAAGTTCTTTCAAATCATTCACATCAAATGAAAAATCTCTTTCCTCTTTAAGCTGAATCGGGACTGCCTTTCCTCCGACAAATTCTATCATGGATTCGTATATAGGAAATCCCGGATTAGGATATATCACTTCATCACCTTCATCTACGAGAGTTAATATTGAAAAGAACATTATAGGTTTACCACCCGGAGTAACAACGACCTCATCTGGATGAAAATCAACACCTCTGGTCTTGCTCATATATTTTGCAATTGATGTTCTTAACTCAATAATACCATTCGACGGTGTATAATGTGTATCCCCTGCATTTATAGATCGAATTGCAGCATCACATATATTTTTAGGTGTGGAAAAGTCAGGCTCGCCAATTTCAAGATGAATGATATTTTTACCTTCTGCCTCTAATTGCTTGGCTTTAGCAAGGACTTCGAATGCAGTCTCAGTACCAAGCCTCGACATTCTCTCTGCAAATCTCATATTTACATGTTTAAGATTTTCTAAAAAATGATTTTATTAGGATTACAATGATATTCAATTTATTAAACAATTTTAAGTCAAATATTCAAAATTTTAATGTCTATTTGAAGGATTTAATTCAATAAAAGTGGGTTAACATGCACACTAGAAAAGGGGTTGTGGGCGATAAGGGATTCGAACCTCTGACCCCCTCGGTGTAAACGAGGTGCTCTAACCAGCTGAGCTAATCGCCCAAATTTTAATAGATTCAAAAATAGATTTTTATAATTCAAATTTCAAACCACAAAATAGATGAACCTTTTTTAAAATAATAATTATGATTTGTACTCTTTACTTTTTCTATTACTTTGTATATTTTTTCTATAAATAGTATATTGAAAAAATCGAAAACATCATAAAACTAAAGGAGTAAATGTCTTAATGTTTAAAAAATCAAGCATTATATATCTGTTTTCCGTATTAATTATTGTATTCTTAGCTTTTCAAAGTTGCAACGATAAAGACAAAGAAACTAACAATAACTCTAAAGGAAATGCTGATCTTATCATCAAGGACGATAAAGGAGAAAAAGTAAATTTAAAACTAAGACCTGAAGTCGGAGATACACTCAGGTATAAAATGATAGCAAATACATTGTCTGATGAAAAAAGTCCTGCAACCAAAGATCAGGATTTACATACAGAACAGTTAATGACTTATTATTATACGCAGGAAGTTGCAGAAATTAGTGAAGCGGGTGTGATAACATATAAAATGAAATATGACAGCATAAGAATAGAATCCAAAGTTTCTGCAAAGGATTCAACAATTTCCGAAGTTTATAATTCAAATGTTGAAGACTCTATTCATGCACTACCCGATTTCATTCAGTACAATGCACTTATTGGAGAATATTTCAAACTCAGAGTATCAGATTTAGGTGAAGTATATGATGTTTATGAACTGGAAAACATTCATGAAAAAATATTTAAATCATTAGGTGACACATTGACACCGCAGGAAAAAGCAACTATAAAAGAGTCAATGGGATCAGATGCACTAAAGAGTATAATACAAAACCAATATCAAAAATTTCCTGAACACGAAGTATATAAAGACTCAAGCTGGACGTTTACGAGTGAAACGAGTCTCCTCATATTCCCAATTAAAAATCTACTAAGTTATAAATTACTGGATATAAAAGAGGAAGACGGTAACTATATTCTTACAATAGATGCAGCCCTGGGAATTGAATTTATCAGCAAAGAACAAAAGGAAAAAGATCTTACTATAAAACTTACTAATTCAAACACGGGTGGTAAAGGCACAGTGTTCTTTAACCTTTCACGAGGTTGCATAGCGAAAAAAGAAACCAGCACAAATATTGAATTGGATATGAAATTATCTGCTCAAGGTCAGAGTGCAAATTCATTACAAAAGCTAACGACTTCATTGACTGTTGAATTGCTTTAGATAGAAAGAACAAATGCAATAATATATTTATAAAATAATGTCATAACGACATGAAAGATGTTATTGTCATAGGTCAACTGCTTGTCCAGCATTATCTTTCTTTTTTAAAAGATAAAACTACAGGTAAAATAAATTATAAATATTCTCTAGAAAAGATATCATATTAAATCGCAAGCTATATTTATTAGACTTTAAGTATGGAAGATATTAAGATTAGTACTCCACTTATACGATGCAAAGGTGAAAAGGCTAAAGTTGAAGTTGTAATATTACCTGTTTGACAAGCTGGATTAAGTTTTATAAAAGGATTCGTAAACCAATTACTATCAGCTATGATTGAGCACATCGGATTGTTTAGAGATGAGAAAACTCTGAACCAATGTACTATTACTTAATTTTCCTGAAATTGGTAAAAAGAAATTCATAAAGGTTCATTAGATATACTTGTATCACTGCTTTGTGAGCACGAAGGAATTAATGCTATGAAAAAAAGGTTTAATATTAATAAAAGGAAAGATGTTAAAATATTATCATACGGAATAGATGCAAAATTAATAAGAGATGAATTCAATGAACAGGGAATCGTAGGTGCAGGTAACTGAATATTTAGGACATAATTTTTAATTTATATCCGCAATTACCAAATCTGCATAAAACTATAACCTGTTTATTGCAGGTGTAAAAATATATTCAGAACTTTGTAAAGGAAATGTTAAGTAATTATTACAAAAAAAAGCTCGATTCACTTCTACAGGAATGTAGAATTAATTTGCCAGCTTCTAAGGTCAATGATAAGCTTATATCACACGCTTTTCTGTTTGCATTAGAAGCCCATAAGTTAGACAAAAGAGCTTCGGGAGAACCCTACTTTTCACACCCTTACGAAGTTGCCAAAATTTTAGCAAACGAAATCCCTCTTGATGATATATCAATAGCATCAGCCCTATTACACGATGTAATAGAAGATACAAAATTCACTGTTAAAGATATAAAAGCCGAATTCGGAGATGAAGTTGCTGAAATAGTTGACGGAGCAACAAAAATAGACAGTGCTCTCGAAAACTTCGAATGGAATCAGGTTGAATCCTACAAAAAGATGCTTCTCTCAATGACTTCAGATCTGCGTGTAATATTGGTAAAATTCGCTGATAGGCTTCACAATCTTAGAACTCTCGAATTCCTTCCAGTTTCAAAGCGGATCAGGCTAGCGCAGGAAACCCTCGAAATCTATTCGCCGTTTGCACATCGTTTCGGTCTTTCAAATGTAAAGACTGAATTAGAGGATCTTTCATTTAAATATCTTAGCAGGAAAGAATACGATGAAATTGCTATTAAGTTAAAGGAAAAGAAAAAAGGTAGAGAAAAATTTATAAGAAAGTTCATAGCACCTATAAAGGAAAAATTAGATGAGGGTAAATTCAAATATGAAATTTCCGGTAGAGCAAAACATATATACAGTATCTTTAAAAAAATCAAAAACAGGAATAAATCCTTTGATGAAATTTATGATCTTTTTGCGTTAAGAATTATCCTGGATACAAATAATAAAAACGATTGCTTTTCTGTATACGGTATTTGTTCGGAGATTTATATTCCTGTTCCTGAAAGATTCAAAAATTATATATCATTACCAAAGCAAAACGGTTATCAATCCATACATACAACTCTCGTTAGCAAAGAAGGAAAAATGGTCGAGGTTCAGATTAGGACAAGAGAAATGCATGAGGTTGCTGAGAAAGGAATTGCTGCACACTGGAAATATAAAGAGAACACTGGGATAAATGATAAAAAAATGGAAGACTGGATGAAGTGGATTCGTGAAACCTTCGAAAATATTAGCAAAGAAGATGATACATCCAAACAGGTAATCGAAAGATTAAAACTTAACTTATTCCAGGATGAGATATATTGCTTTACCCCAAAGGGAGAATTAAAAGTTTTACCTGCTGGTGCAACAGCTATGGATTACGCTTTTGCAATTCATACAGAAGTAGGTATGAAATGCATTGGTGCAAAAGTTAATGGGAAAATTGTAACACTTGATACTCAACTCAAAAGTGGTAATCAAGTTGAAATAATCACATCTAAGAATCAGAATCCGAAAATCGACTGGGAAAATTTTGTCGTGACGCATAAAGCAAAATCGGATATCCGGAAATACTTTAACGCAGAAAAGAGAAAGTTAGTGGAAATCGGTCGGGAGTATTTTTACAAGAAAGTGAAAAAGAATAAAATTCACATTAATGAAGACTCCCTTCAAAAATTAATACATAAATTAAAACTAAAGGATTTAAACAATTTCTACTTAGAAACCGGAAAAGATACAAAGAATGCCGATAATGTAATTGATATCCTAATCGATAAGAGTAAGATGAAATTAATTGAGCAAAGCAACGTTCAACAAGCAGAACAGAAAGCTACAATCGTATCCGGCGAAATTTTATCATTCGATAAATTTGCTGAAGATGCAAGATCTTCAATTGATACAATTACTCTTGGTAAGGGCTTGAATGAAGCTAAGATCAAAGGATTAAAATATGACTTTGCTAAATGCTGCAATCCCATTCCGGGCGATGAAGTAATAGGATTTATTACACAAACTCAAGGAGTTAAAATTCACAGAAGAAGCTGCAAAAACATCGTGAATCTGTTTTTATTAAATCCAAATAAAATTGTTGAAATAAATTGGGGTAAAGCTGGAAGCGGTGAATTTACAGGCGGTATTAAGATTATTGGAGAAGACAGACCAGGAATGCTGAATGATTTAACAAAAACTATATCAAAAAGCTTTAAAATTAATATCAAGAGCGTTAATATACACACTAAAGGATCGATGTTCGAAGGAACTCTAATACTCTATGTTGAAAACCTCAAACAATTGAATGAAATAATCGATAAAATTAACAAACAAGAAGGAGTGTTTAGTGCAACAAGATACGAGGTTTAAAATTCTTTTTTTTCAGATTTTAATTCTTCGCATATCACAACAGCACATGCATACTCATCAGTGTGTGATATACTTACTTCAAACTTATATTTTGTATAATCACTTTCAACATTGTGATTAATATATGGTTTCCCTCTCCTGTCATTTAATATCTCGATATCTTTCCACCTAAAATCTTTCGATATACCCGTACCAATTGATTTCGAATAAGCTTCTTTAGAAGCGAACCTTCCTGCAAAGTGCAAATCGGGTTTAGAAAATGATTTACAATATTTAATTTCATTCTCTGTTAAAATACGATTAAAAAACTTATCGCCATATTTATCAATGATTTTTTTTATTCTCTTTACATCAATTATATCGATACCAACTCCTTTTATCATAATCTAACTATAGTTTGTTTTCTTTCTTAACGATATCAATTAATTCAGAAATAGAACTTATATCATAATCGGATTCTGGGTTTACTGTATTGAACGTATCACCATATCTTGCAAAGACTGTTTTCATTCCAACAGCTCTTGCACCAATCATATCTCTTTCTGCCCAATCACCAACCATCAAACACTCTTCGGCTTTCAGGTTAAGTTTTTCCAATGCCAAATTGAAAGGAATAGGCGAAGGTTTTCTTTCATGTGAATCATCAAAAGTTATTACAACATCAAATAAATGATGAAAATTTATGTAAGACAATCTTAACCATGCTTCTCTTGCAGGTGCATCAGAAACAACGGCAAGCTTTAAACCCATTTTGATTAACTCTATCAACGTAGGAAAAACTTTAGGGTATGGCTTCAAAGCTGCTTCTCTTGCTTTCCTGTACGCAACAACACCCGAAGAAATAATTTTTTGATCCACTCTTCCATAAACATCTTTTAAAAGATGATCAAACACCTGTTGATACTCGATTCCTTCTCTACTGTAAATATCATTGATTCTTTTTATAGCATCGTCACATGTAAGATCAAGTCCTGCATCAATCATAGCATTAACTGCTGCATAAACTGCTCTTTCTTTCAGTAACATAAAATCGACTAACGTATTATCAAGATCAAATATTAAAGCCTTAATCATTTAAATGTAATTTCTTTAAAAGTTATGTTTCGTAATTCAATATTACAAATATATAAAAATTAAGTTTTACTTGAAGTATTTATTATAAAATTTCAAAAAATCACTCACAAGAAAAAACGAACCTGTAATTAATATGAGATCGTTTTTATTCAAATTATCTCTTGCATATAGAAAAGCTTCCTTTATTTTCTCTTTAATTACAAAATTCTCTTTACGCTTAGCAATTTTATATAACTCCGTAGGTTCCAGTGCTCTTTTATAATGAGGTTTAGTTAAAACAACAGGAGAATTCAGTTTTTCAATTTCTTTCAAACACTTTCTATATTCTTTGTCCTTCATCAATGCAAAAATAATCACAACCCGATCATACGTAAAGTGTTTTAAGTTGCTATCTATGTTTGATAAACTTTCACAATTATGCGACACATCAATTACGACAGAAGGTTTTACGCTAATTAATTGAAACCGTCCATTGAATTTAGAATTCTCTACAACATTTTTAAAACCATTTCTTAGATTTGCATCAGAAAACTTTATGCCTTCTGTTACTGTCATTTGATTTAAAGCAACTAATGAAGTACATATATTTTTTGTTTGATATTCTCCAACTAATGAGCATTTAACAGCACTTAAAGTCCTTTCTTTTGATTTAATATTAAAACGGAATCCATTTTCATATTTCTTGTCTATTTCAATTTCAATTAAAGAAGAGGCGTAAAGTAATTTCGAGTTTTTGCTTTTACATTTATCTGCAAATACTTTTTTCACTTTGTTATTTGCATAACCAATCACACATGGTACGTTCCTCTTTATAATACCGGCTTTTTCTCCTGCAATACTTTTTAATGTATTTCCAAGAAATTCAGTATGATCAATCGATATTCCCGTTACAATCGTTAATATCGGATGTAGAACATTTGTTGAATCTAACCTGCCGCCCAATCCGGTTTCTACGATAGCATACTCTACTCTGCGAACACGGAAATACTCAAAAGCAAGAGCAGTTGAGATTTCATAAAAACTTGGCTTAATATATTCGATCAATTGAAATAGCCTGTTTGTGAAATCTATAATAAAACTTTTGTGAATCATTTTCCCATTTACAAGAATTCTTTCTCTGAAATCCAATATATGCGGCGACGTGTATAAACCTGTTTTTAATCCTTTTTCTACTAATACAGAATTCAGAAAAGCAGCTACAGAACCTTTACCATTAGTACCTGCGATGTGTATTGATTTGAATTTTTTGTTAGGATAGTTTAAATGTTTTAATAAAGATTTTGTATTTTTTAAATCATATTTGATGCCAGCACGTTCTAAGTCAAACAAATAACTAATACAGTCTTTATAATTATTGAATCTTTTTACCAAACTTCTGTCAAATTTAAAGCCTCAATTTAGCCTAATTAAATTCTTATAGAAATGATAATATCTTCGAAAGCTCAATCCAATCTGATTTATGAAGAATTCATAATTTTTAAATAAATCCATACAAAATATGAATATTTTTAAGTAATTTGACAGGAACATCATAAATAAAATACATTTGAAAAAAATCTTGTCTGTCGTTGGAGCCAGACCTAATTTTATGAAAATGGCTCCAATCCATAAAGAACTACTCAAGCATAAGTCTAAAATAACACACAAAATAGTCCACACAGGTCAGCATTACGACAAGAAGATGTCTGATGTCTTTTTCAAAGAGCTTGAGCTTCCGAAACCTCATATATATCTCGGAGTCGGTTCAGAATCACATTCGGTACAAACAGCAAAGATAATGATAGAATTAGAAAAGATTGTTCTGAAAGAAAATCCTGATCTCGTTATTGTATATGGTGATGTAAATTCAACTGTAGCAGCTGGATTGGTTTGTTCCAAGATATTAATCAAAAATCCTGATGCTAAAAGTACAGGTAAACAAAAGAAACCGATTCCTTTAGCTCATGTAGAATCAGGGCTTCGTAGTTTCGACCGCACCATGCCGGAAGAGATTAACAGGATTCTAACCGATAATATTGCGGAATTTTTGTTTGTTACAGAAAAGAGCGGGTTAGAAAATCTTTTAAATGAAGGATTTGATAAGAAAAAGATCTTCTTAGTGGGAAACACTATGTTAGATTCATTGAAATTCTATTTGAAAAAATCGAACAAATCTGACATTTTAAAAGAACTTTGCATTTCCCAGAAAAACTATGTCTTGGTAACTTTGCACAGACCTTCGAATGTAGATAACAAAAACAACTTCAAGAAAATTTTCGAAATATTCAGAGATATAAACAGAATAAATCCGGAGTTGGATATTGTTTTCCCAATTCATCCGAGAACAATGAAAATGTTGAAGAAGTTTAGACTGTCTGCTCAACTGGAGTCTCTTAACAACCTTATTATCACAGAATCTTTTGGCTATTTGGATTTTCTAAAACTAATGATTGAATCTAAAATTGTGTTAACAGATTCAGGCGGCATTCAGGAAGAGACCACCTTTTTAAAAATCCCGTGCATTACATTAAGAGATAACACTGAAAGACCGGTGACAGTATCTGAAGGGACAAATGAAGTTTGCGGGTTAAACAGAAAAAAAATCCGAAACCGAATAAATAAAATCGAATCGGGCAAATTTAAAAAAGGAAAAGTACCTAAGTTATGGGATGGAAAAACAGCCAACCGTATAGTAAAATTATTATTAAGGAAAATTAAACGATATTGACAAACAATAGGATATTAAATATAATAAAGAGACTTGAAGATCATTCAGTAAAATTAAAATCCGGAGACAAAGACTCTTCTTCATCGATCCTTGATATCCTGATTGCAACAAAACTTTCTCAAAACACAACGGATAAAACATCATACAAGGCTTTTAAAAATTTAAAGGAAAACTTTAAAACGTGGGAAGAGCTCATAAATGCACCCTTACAAAAGATTAAAAATGCTATCAAAGTCTGCGGTCTTGCTAATACAAAAGCCAGACAAATTAAACAAATGCTGAAGGAAATGAAAAGGAAGCATGGGAATCTTGACCTGTCTTTCCTGAAAAAAATGGATAATGAGAAAATCTATGAAGAGCTTTTACAATATGAAGGAATTGGAGTTAAAACAGTCTCCTGCGTACTTGCATTCTCGCTGGACAGAGATGTTTTCCCGGTTGATACACATGTTCACAGATTATTGAACAGGTTAGGAATTGTAAATACTAAAACTGCGGAACAAACATTTGAGATAGCTTCAAAGAAAATCCCAAAAGAGAAGCAGACAGCTTTTCATACAAATCTCATAAAGTTTGGAAGAAACATTTGTAAAGCAAATAAGCCTCTTTGCAATCTGTGCTTCCTATATCGTTATTGTGGTTATGAACATAAAAATTTGTACAAAGAGAAGATATCCTCATTAAAAAAAGAGAATAACTTCATTATTCTCGAAAATGTTTAAAACATTTGATCTTAAAAAAAGATAAAATAGAAAAGATTCTAATTATAAAATTTGGAGGAATGGGAGACTTGCTTCTGGCCACTCCCATCTTACCAAATCTAAGAGATTACTTCCCGGACGCTAAGATACATTTCCTTACTTTAAGAAGAAGTCGTGATATTTTAATGGACAATCAATACATATCAAGAGTTATAACTTATGACACAAAAGAAGATAAATCTTTTTTTACTATTAAAAATATCAGAAGGCAAAAGTATGATCTCGTGATAGACCTGTTTTGTAATCCAAGAACTGCGCTAATAACTTTTTGTAGTGGTGCAAAATACCGTTTTGGATTTGATTTCAGGGGACGCAGTTATGCATACAACATAAAAATGAAAGGCAGGGGTGGGATAGTGCATAATGTAGAATTCAATTTAGATTCATTACGAAAGCTTGATATACCAATAACCTCGAAGAAGCTAAATATTTCCATAACAGTTGTGCACGAAGAGTTTGCAAATGAATTTATAGAAAAATATAAGATCAACTCGAAAAACATTTTCGCAATCTCACTAACAGGAAACTGGGAATCAAAGAAATATAAGACTCAGGACTACATTGAACTTATCGAAAAAATTAAACAAAAATACAATGTGAACTTCATACTTATTTGGGGAAACAAAAATGAAAAAGTTGAATGCGAGAAAATACATAATATTCACAAGAACAATTCATTCGTTATCCCTGACAGTCCTATTAGATATTTGGGAGCGATTATAAAAAAATGTGATTTGTTAATTGGAAATGATTCCGGACCTATGCACATTGCAGTTGCACAGGGAATACCAGTTTTAGGACTTTACGGTCCGACAAACCCGTCATTGCAAGGTCCATACGGTGAAAATAATTTAACAGTTGTCAATAACAACATCGATTGTTTGTGTTGTAATCTGCTTGATTGCAATATCGGAAATATCTGCATGACAGAATTACCAAAAGATTCTATTACAGAAAAATTGAATGAATTAATAAAAATAAATAATCTAAAAATTTCATTAAATTAAGAACTAAAAATTCATATAAAGAAAGGTTTACCTGTGGATCAAAAAATTCAAAATTCCGGGAGTGGAATTAATAACGAAGTGAAATCAGATAAAATGCCAAAAGGCATTCCATATATCATTGGAAATGAATTAGCAGAAAGATTTAGTTACTATGGAATGAAAACTATCCTGGTTGTTTTCATGACACAATATATAATGAACCAGTCAGGTGCATTTGATCCTATGAATGATACCGAAGCAAAGACCTGGTTTCATTTGTTTAGTATGGCTAACTACTTCTTTCCGATAATAGGTGCAGTTCTGTCTGATATGTTCTTCGGAAAATATAAGACAATTATAGTTGTATCTCTTCTTTATTGTTTAGGTCACGTTGCTCTCGCCGTTGACGATACAAGAATTGGACTATCTATCGGTTTAACATTAATCGCAATCGGATCAGGAGGTATAAAACCATGCGTTTCGGCTCACGTCGGTGATCAATTCGAAAAGAAGAATAAACATTTATTAGAAAAGATCTTCAGTATTTTTTATTTTTCCATAAATCTTGGCGCGGCGGCTTCTTCCCTTTTAACTCCAATTTTACTCAATCAATTCGGACCCCACGTAGCTTTTGGTGTTCCTGGTTTATTGATGTTTATAGCAACATTTGCTTTTTGGCTGGGAAGAAAAGTATTCGTTGCAATACCACCTGTTGGAGTAAAACAGTATAAACGAGATGTATTCAGTCCACGAGGTAAAAAAGCAATTCTGAATCTGAGCGTTATGTATATTTTTATTGCTGTATTCTGGTCATTGTTTGACCAAACCGGCTCATCGTGGGTTCTCCAGGCTGAGCATATGAATAAATTCATTAATCTTGGATTTGTAAAATTTGAGCTGTTGGCATCTCAAATTCAGGCAATTAATCCTTTGCTTATTATGATTTTCATTCCGCTTTTTACTTACTGGTTATATCCTTTCTTAAACAAATTTTTTAACTTAACCCCTTTAAAAAAAATCAGTATAGGTTTATTCGTTGCAGGTTTTTCTTTTGCAATACTTGCGGTTGCGGAATCAAGAATTCAGGCTGGAATTGAGGTTAGTATAATCTGGCAATTGTTTGCGTATATTGTCCTCACAGCTGCAGAAATGATGGTTTCAATTACCGGTCTTGAGTTTTCTTATACTCAGGCTCCTAATAGCATGAAATC
Organism: uncultured Ignavibacteriaceae bacterium; assembly: GCA_964472195.1. Classification (GTDB taxonomy): domain Bacteria; phylum Bacteroidota; class Ignavibacteria; order Tepidaquicellales; family Tepidaquicellaceae; genus BS750m-G4. The sequence continues at coordinate 16,694 of CAYYJH010000027.1, forward strand.
ATTTATAATGGGTTTATGGCTTCTCTCTGTTTCTTTAGGTAATTTATTCGCAGCACTTGTAAACAATGCAATCGATCCAGTTACTAAATATATATCATTTTGGGGATTATCATTTAGTTTAGAAGGTTCAAAATACTTCTGGTTTTTTGCAATAATTATGTTTTTTACTGCTGTTCTGTTCATTTTTGCTGCGATACGATATAAAGTTGAAAACTATATACAAACAAGGGACGCTCTGCCAAGTCCACTGGAAACTGAAAATTAATTTTAAACGTTTTGGGAAAAAGAATCCTGATCGTTAGAACTGACAGAGTCGGGGATGTTGTAATGATTACCCCGTTAGTAAGGGAAATAAAGAAAACATTTCCCGACTCTTTCATTGCAACTCTTACACAACCACACACATCAAAAATTCTTATTAATAATCCTTATGTGGATAAGATTCTCAAAGATGATCTCAAGAAAGAAACTTTTTGGAGAATAGTAAAAGAGTTAAGAAAATTTAAATTCACGGATGCCTTTTTAATAATGCCAAGGGAAAGGGCAGCTTATCAAATGTTCCTCGCGGGTGTTAAAAACAGGCTTGGAGTCGGGCATAAGCTTTACGAAGTAATCACTTTAATGAAAAGTATTTCAAGGAATAAATATATTCCTCTTAGACATGAAGCAGACTACTCTATGGATTTTGCTCGGAAAATAGGAGTTAAAACAAACAACTTAACTCCCGAAATTTTCCTTACAAAAAATGAAGTTTTGTGGGGGAAAGAATTTTTGAATAACATGAATGTACATATTGATGATTTTAAAATTATTGTTCATACAGGAACGGGATATTCCTCACCAAACTGGAGTGAAGATAAATATTTTAAATTAATAACAAAAATCTTGAGAGAACATAGCCATAGGCACTTAAAAATATTGCTGACTGCCAGGGAAATGAGTTCGAAATTCCTGGGAAAAATAGATCAAATAAACAAAGGTAGGATCGTTAACATTTCCGGAAAAGTTGATAATCTGAGAGATTTAATCAAAGTAATATCAAATGTAAATCTATTGGTCACTTCTTCAACAGGACCTATTCATCTTGCATCGGCTTTAGGAATAAGAACGATAGGATTATATTGTAAACGTCCTATGAGTTGTGTAAAGAGATGGGGAGCCCTTGGACTAAATGCCATCAATGTTGAAGTTAGCAAAGAATATTGTGATAATCATTGCAGTAAAGACAAAGAAGAATGCGATATTGAAAATGGAATAGGTACGAACGAAATTACAGAATTAATTAAGACAGAAATTGTTAAATAAATTAAAACCAAATAAACTTTTGCAAATATTTTTTATTTCACATAATAATAATTTTACCAATAATTCAATTGAATAAAAAAAGCTATTTTAATATCTTAAGTTTCTTCAAAATAATCCTTCAAATAATAAATTATGTCATCTTTTAAAATTTTTGCAGGCAGGTCATCTAACTATTTAGGACAAAAGATAACAAAAAAGTTGGACATCAATTTAGGTGAATGTGACTTCAAAACTTTTTCCGATGGTGAAATTTGGATGAAATATAACCAGAACATTCGCGGTTGTGATGTATACATAATTCAATCAACATTCGCTCCTGCAGATAATTTGTTGGAACTCCTTATTATGATAGATGCTGCAAAAAGAGCATCTGCAAGAAGAATTAATGCAGTAATTCCGTACTTCGGTTATGCAAGACAGGATAGAAAAGATCAACCGAGAGTTTCTGTTACAGCAAAACTAGTAGCAAACCTAATTACCAAAGCAGGTGCAGACAGGATCATTACTATGGATCTCCATGCAGCTCAGATTCAGGGCTTTTTTGATATACCTGTTGATCATCTATACGGTTCTGCTGTTTTGATGAAGCATTTCAAAAAAATGGAAATAAATAATTTAGCAATTGCCTCTCCCGATGTAGGGGGCATTAAAATGGCAAGAGCCTATGCAAAGAGGTTACATGCAGAACTTATCCTAATCGATAAAAGACGTCCAAAACCTAACGAAGCAAAGGTTATGAATATTATTGGAGATGCAACCAATAAAAACGTTTTAATCATTGATGATATAATTGATACGGGAGGTTCTTTTGTAAATGCAGTTGAAGCTTTAAAAAACGGAGGGGCAAAAGATATTTACGGTTCTTGTACGCATGCAGTCCTCTCAGGAACAGCTGTAGATAAAATAAATAATTCACCGATTAAAAAAGTATATGTTTCTGATACAATTCCATTGAAAGTAGCTTCTCCAAAAATAGAAGTGAAATCGGTTGCAAAAATATTCGCTGAAGCAATTATCAGAACAAATAAAAATGAATCTATTAGTTCATTGTTTGATATTGAATAATTTTGTTTGATGAAACTTGATTGTTATTTTAAAGGTTTTAAAATTTAGAAAGTTTATAAAATATTTTGAGGGAATAAGCAAAACCTTATTCCCTGCTTTATTTGTGAAACATATTTTAAAAATATAAATACTAAGGCCATTAATAGAGATTTGCAAAAAAGAGATTCAATAAGATTTCCTATAAAAGAAAGAGTTCGAAAACCCGAATGGTTGAAGGTTAAATTGCCGTCCGGTAAAAATTATGTTGATCTTAAAAAATTAGTGTTAAAAAATACTCTCAACACAGTTTGCGAAGATGCCCGATGTCCGAATATAGCTGAGTGCTGGGAAAGAAAGACTGCAACATTCATGATACTCGGAGATATTTGTACAAGAAGCTGTGGGTTTTGTTCTGTCAAAACGGGAAAACCTGAATCTCTTGATTGGGGTGAACCGGAGAGAGTTGCTGATGCAGTAATAAAATTAAAACTTAATCACGCTGTAATTACTTCTGTAAACAGAGATGAGCTCGAAAACGGGGGAGCAGAAATTTATTCTTTGACAATAAAAAAGATTAGAAGAAAAAATCCTCTTTGCAAGATAGAAGTACTTATTCCAGATTTTTGCGGCAACTGGGATGCATTACAAATTGTGCTTAATGCAAAACCTGACATACTGAACCACAATACAGAAACTGTTCCCAGACTATACAAGCTGGTAAGACCTCAAGCAAAATATGAAAGAACTTTGGAACTTCTGAAAATTTCAAAAGTACAAAACCTGACTACGAAGAGTGGGTTTATGGTTGGATTAGGTGAAAGAGAAGATGAAGTTTATGAATTAATGAGTGACTTAAGAAGAGTTGACTGCGATATTTTGACAATAGGACAATATCTCCAACCTACTAAGAATCATCTTCCTGTTATGCGTTACGTTACACCGGAAACATTCAAAGGATATAAGAAGATTGGATTGGAAATAGGATTTAAACACGTTGAATCCGGAGCACTTGTAAGAAGTAGTTATAATGCTGACAAACATTTTGCAAAATAGAATTTTTTAAGTAGAAATCAAATTAAAAAAATTTCAAATGACAAACAAATTCTTAACTTTTACTTTATTAACGATATTATTTACACTCACTTTTTCTGCAAACATTTATTCGGATGATGTTGCTGATACAAAATACTGGATATATTTTATTGACAAAGGAAAATTCAAACCCTCTGATAAAATTACAAAAAACTCAGAAGCATACAAGACAGGGAAAGAACTGCTTACCGAGAGAGCAATAAAAAGAAGATTGAAAGTATTAAGCAAAGATAACTTGATTGACTTTGCCGACCTTCCTTTGAATAAGAACTATGTTAATGAAATTGAAAAGTTAGGAATTGAACTTATCGCAAAATCAAGATGGTTTAACGGAGTTAGTGCATACATGAATAAACGACAATTGGAGAAAGTTAAAAATTTAGATTTTGTTTCACAAATCCGGGTTGTCAATAAATTGTACAAACAAGAGATAATAAGTTATATCCCTTATGAGCGTGGAGACAATTATAACAACATACTGTTCGAAAGTAATAGTAAGTCTTCTGATACTAACAATGTTTATGATTATGGAAAATCGTATAATCAAATGCAGCTAATTGATGTTCCAAAAGTCCACAACATGAACATAACGGGTGAAGGTGTTTTAATTGCGAGTTTGGATGATGGCTTTGATTGGAGAAATCATGAAGCTCTAAAGAATTTAAAAATCCTTGATGAATACGATTTCATTAACAATGATGTAAACACATTCCCTGAAAAAGATCAAAAATACAAAGATTCAGATTATCAGGGAGGACATGGTACCGCAACTCTTTCCTCACTTGCTGGTTTTAAAGAAGGAAAATTAATAGGACCCGCATTCAATTCGGAGTTTATACTTGCAAAATCTGAATACATAACCACAGAAACACCTATGGAAGAAGATTTCTGGTTAGAAGCTGCAGAATGGGTTGAAGCTAAAGGTGTTGATATTATCACAAGTTCACTTATTTACAAAGACTACGATGAACCCTATACAGCAAATTCCTATACATATGAAAATTATGATGGTAACACTGCTGTGACAACGGTTGCAGGAGATAGAGCAGCATATCTTGGTATTGTTGTTTTAAATGCGATGGGAAATTATTATCAAACTGCAATCCCTTCCTTAGGATCGGCTGCAGATGGTGATTCAATAATTTCTGTAGGGGCAGTAATGTTTAACGGAAATATTGCAGGTTTCAGTTCGAATGGACCAACAAGCGACGGAAGAATAAAACCCGATGTAGTTGCACAAGGAGTATCAGTTTATGTAGCTTCAATGAAGACTAACTTTAATAAAGAAAATTCATACGAATTTTCAGGAGGTACATCTTTTTCGACACCCATAACTGCTGGGGTGTGTGCTTTGATTCTTTCGGTGCATCCTGAATTAACTCCAATGGAGGTTAGAGATGCGTTGAGGAACACCGCAAGCTTATCAAACAACCCAAACAATATTATGGGATGGGGAATCATTAACGCTTACAATGCTATACTATACAATGGAATGGCTTGGAGTAATCGAGCAATTATAATAACAAAAGGAAATGATATTATAATCTCAACACACCTCGCATCAAAAAACCTGATTGATTTGAACTCCGTAAGAGTTTATTATTCTATCGATAATGGTAACACTTTTAAAGATATAAAGTTGAACTTGTTTGAAAGTAACGATGATGGAAACAACTCAGGAGAATATTCTGCTGTATTGGATAATGTCTCGGAAAATAGTGAAATTGTTTATTATTTTTATGCCAAGGATTTCAGTGGAAATGAATCTTATTATCCTAAAGAAGCTCCCAATAACTATTTAGTGAGGGAATAGGAGTTGTACATAGAATAGAGTAATCTTAAGAATTAATTGAAGTTATTTAGATCGTTTAATACTATTTATTTCCGTAAACTTCTCTCTCTGTAATTTCACATAATATATGACCGACGGTGATATGACCTTCTTGAATTCTCTGGATGTTTTCTGAAGGGATACAAATTGAGTTATCACACTCTCCTAAAAGTTTACCACCTGTTTTCCCCAATAATCCAACTGTTATTAATTTTTTCTCTTTAGCTTCCCGCATTGCGAGTATAATGTTCTGTGAGTTTCCACTGGTTGAAATTCCAATCAAAACATCACCTTCGTTACCAATACCCTCGACACTCCGTGCGAATACATTATCGAATCCAATATCATTTCCACCTGCAGTCAGATTTGAACTATCCGTAGTCAAAGCTATTGCCCCGATTGCTGGTCTATTTAAATCGTGTGACAATCGAATCATAAACTCAGTAGCTATATGCTGTGAATCAGCTGCACTACCCCCATTACCGCAAAATAAAATCTTTTTCGACTCAAGTACAGCCTTAACTAATACATCAGATACTTTTTCAATATCCTCCCTGCATTTATCTAAAATCTTTAATTTAACATCGGAACTTTCTTTTAATGACTCCAATATAAAACTGCTTCTATTAAACATAACTTGAAAATTAATTTTTAGATATGTGATTAACTATTTTTTTTGTTGTACCAAGTGTGTTTTCGAATACTTTCTTATTCTTATTCCCAATTTTTTCCCTTAAGGAAGGATTACTCATTATGTTTCTAAAATCCTTGTAAAAATGTTCTTGATCTGTGACTAACATACCACCACCGGATTCGAGTAATATTTCATCCTCGTCAGAATTTTTCACTTTATTAGCAAAAAAAACCGGCATATTAAACACTGCTGGTTCCAAAACATTATGAAGACCGGACCTGAATCCACCGCCCACATAACTCATGTATGCAATTGAATATAAATTAAATAATTTCCCAATACAATCAACAATAATAATATTCTCCCCGTTATAATTTGATTCATCAGAGAGACGAAGTGATTTTAAATTTTCATATTTTGTTTTAATATTTTTTTCTATTATAGCTATCTTTGTTTCTTTAGGTTCATGCGGTACTAAGAATGTAAGTATATTTTTATCGTATTCAATCGATTTATTTACAACAGGTAAAACTACTTCCTCATCCTCCTTCCATGAGCTTCCTATTACAAAAACTTTCTTGCCTCTTAAAATCTCTTCATTTATAAAATTACTCTTTGTAATGTCTTTAGAAACTTGAAAAACTCTTTCGAATTTTGAATCCCCTACTTTGATTATCTCAGAGTCTAAACTATTCAATTTTTTTTTATAATTAATCTCATCCTCTTCATCAATTACAAAAATTTTATTAATCATACCGTATAAGTTTTTTTTAAATGAACTTGCTACGGGTAATTTCCAAAAGATATCTTTCTCATCATATCGTGCATTCGCTAATATCGTTTTTATATTTTTTCTCCTGGCTCTATAAAGGAAATTAAACCATAGATCATATCTTATAAAGATAATGTATACAGGATTTATTGCATCCAAAAACTTCTTTATCTTAATTAATGAATCAAATGGTAAATATATTTTCAATGAGTTTTGGTATGGTATCTTCGAATTTTCAAAACCGGACGGGGAAAAAAATGTATGTATCATGTTATAATTTAACTCGTGGAATTCTTCAACTATAGGAAGGGACTGCTGATATTCACCTAATGAAGACGAATGAATTATTATGTTCTTCTTTTCACTATCCATATTTTTTAGGAAATTGTCTAGCTCACCGAATACATGAGCTCTTCCTGAAATTCCTCGTCTAACCTTTAAGTTTATCAAACCATAACCGTGAAATAACAACCATAATACAGGAATGCAAATAGCATTGTAAACAAAAAACCAAAATTTAAGCATAATAGATAAAGAAGATTAGACTTCCATTATTTCTTTCTCTTTTAAAGCAAGAAGCTCATCGATTTCTTTAATCTTTCTATCAGTTAATTTTTGAACTTTTGTTTCTGCTTGTTTCCGCTCGTCTTCAGAAATATGATCTTCTTTTTCGGTTTTTTTCAACTGATCAATTTCAATTCTCCTGATGTTTCTAATGGAAACCCTTCCTTCTTCCGCAAATTTTTTTACGAGTTTAACAATTTCTTTTCTACGCTCTTCATTAAGAGAAGGGATTGGGATTCTGAGTAACGTACCATCATTTTGTGGGTTAAGACCTAAATTAGAATTGAGAATTGCTTTTTCTATACTTTGGATTGCGGTCTTATCGTAGGGTTGAATAGTAATAGTATGATAATCAGGTGTGCTAATATTACCAAGTTGATTAAGAGGAGTTAGTGTACCGTAATAATCAGCTTTTATTCCATCGATCAATCCCACAGTCGCTTTCCCCGTACGGATTTTAACAAATTCCTGCCTAACATGTTCAACTGCTTTCGACATTCTTTCATCTGCATTTTTTAGTATATCTTTTATCATAATCGATTAATTTGATTAGAAAAAATATTTTTATTAACAGATTAGAGTTCCTATTTTCTTACCTGTGACAAGTTTCTTTAAATTATCTTCTACATTCATATTGAAAACAAGAATAGGTAGTTTATTCTCCTGGCAAAGTGTTATTGCTGTTAGATCCATCACCCTGAGGCATTTATCAAGAACATCGAGATAGGTTAATTGCTTAAACATTTTTGCATACTTATTTTTTTCAGGATCGCTGTCATAAACACCATCGACTCTTGTACCTTTAATAATAACATCAGCTTTAATCTCAATTGCTCTGAGGACTGCAGCAGTATCTGTAGTAAAATATGGACTACCTGTTCCAGCAGAAAAGATCACTACTCTTTTCTTTTCAAGGTGTCTTACAGCTCTTCGTAAAATTAACGGTTCCGCCACTTCATCCATTTTAATTGCAGATTGCACCCTGGTATAAATACCGTTCTTCTCGAGTTCGTTCTGCAAAGCAAGAGAATTTATTGTTGTTGCAAGCATTCCCATTTGATCACCGGTAACCCTGTCGACTCCTTGCTGGGATGCGGATAATCCTCGATAAATATTTCCGCCTCCTATAACAATCCCAACTTCAATATTAAGTTTAACAATTTTTGAAACCTCTTTAGCTACATGTTTTACAATCTCAGAATCAATACCAAATTTCTTCTTTCCTAAAAGTGATTCACCACTTAGTTTTAAAAGAATTCTTTTATACCTTGGGGAATGTATTCCCTTTGGAGATGTTCTCTTTTTAGCCATAACCTCAAATTTAAAAATTTTTGATTATTCTTTTTATGAACTCTATCCTAACTGAAATCTAACCATCTCAACAATTTCTAACTCATTTCCAGATTTCTTCTCGTAATCATTTAGAAGATCATTAATACTTTTATGAGAATCCTGTATAAACTCCTGCTCTAATAAACAATTATCCTGATAAAACTTCTCGACCTTATTGTTTACAATTTTATCAATAATATTTTCGGGTTTCTTCTCATTTTTTGCCTGCGTTGTATAGATATCTTTTTCTTTTTCAATCAGTTCTTTGTCTACTCCATCTCTGTTAATTGCAATTGGATTCATGGCAACAACTTGCATTGCTATTTTATTTCCAATATCATATGCTTCATCAGTAATATTCCCTTTAATTCCGATAATAGAGCCTAACTTACTTCCAAAATGATTATATTCTGATACAAAACCGTTATTAACTCGAATCAATTTAGCTCTTTTAAACTCTATCTTTTCTCCAATTTTTCCTATTAACCCATCAAAACTTTCCTGAACAGTTATACCATCCTTATTTTTTGCAGATAATATCTCTGTTAAATCATCCGATAAAATCTCCAATGCAATGTATGCAATGTCCTCAGAGAATTTTTGAAAATCCTCACCCTTTGCTACAAAATCTGTCTCACAATTTATTTCTACAATAACTCCTGTTTTCTTATCATCACTTATCTTAGATTTAACAGCTCCTTCATTTGCAATCTTATCAGCTCTTTTCGTTGCTGTTAATGCACCTTTTTTTCTAAGATACTCAATGGCTTTTTCAATATCACCATTTGATTCTACAAGTGCTTTCTTACAATCTCCCATTCCTGCACCTGTTTTGGTTCTTAATTCTTTTATAAGAGCAATACTAACTTCCATTATAAAATTTATTTAGGATTGTTATTTATGAATAATTTTTCGGTAAATTTATTCTGCTTCCATTTTCTCTTTCATTTCAGCAGTTTCGTCTTCCCTTTTTGTTTTCGACACTTGATTTCCTTCTAAAACCGCATCAGCGATTGTCTTCGTAATAATCTCAATTGATTTCACAGCATCATCATTAGCGGGTATAGGATAATCTATCAAATCGGGATCGCAATTCGTATCAACTATCGAAAAAATTGGTATATTTAATTTTCTCGCTTCATCAATTGCTATATGTTCTTTCTTTACATCTACAAGGAATAAAGCTCCCGGTAGCTTAGTCATATTAACAATACCATTGAGAACTTTCTCTAATTTTTCTTTCTCTCTTGACATAATTAATCGTTCTTTCTTAATGAATTGTTCCATTGTACCATCGGATTCCATCTTTTGAAGGTTTGTTAATTTTTTAATACTCTTCCTTACTGTATTAAAATTCGTTAACATTCCACCTAACCATCTTTCTGAGACATAAAATGAATCACACCTTTCAGCTTGCTCTTTTATTATTGCCTTTGCTTGCTTTTTAGTACCAACAAACAATAACTTCTTTCCTTCAGCAGTAAGTTTTATTACGGAATTACAAGCATCCTCAAGTAATTGAAGAGATTTCTTGAGATCGATGATGTGAATACCATTCCTCTCCATAAAAATATACTGTCTCATTTTCGGATTCCATCGTCTTGTAAGATGACCGAAATGTGAGCCTGCAAGAAGTAAATCTTCTATTTGAACTTTTGCCATATAAATCTCCTGTGTGTTTAATAAGCCGGAATCTACCCTTTATGAAACTGACTAATGTAACGGGTGCTAAATGCGAGTCATAATCGTGGTAAAAGTTGGCTTTTGTTTTTCTTCTATCCCCATCATTTTTTATCTTACATCCCTGTATTTCGGGACACGGGTAAGATAAAATCAGGAAATATGCTTTTTAAAAATTATTAAAATGATTTAAACTTAAATACTAAAACTCAATGTCGTGACTCTTGCGATAATATATTATCTCTTAGAGAATTGGAATCTTTTCCTTGCTTTCGGTTGTCCATACTTTTTTCTTTCAACCATTCTCGGATCTCTTGTTAAAAACCCATTTGTTCTTAATACCGATCTAAGTTCTTCGTTTTTCAAAACAAGTGCTCTTGCAATACCTAATTTTATTGCACCAACCTGTCCTGCTATACCTCCACCAGACACATTGACCTTAACATCAAAATTTCCCAGATTCTCAGTTACCTTTAAAGGTTGCAATGCATCATTAACTCGTGCATCGGATTTTAAATAATCTTTAGCATCCTTTTTATTAATAATAAATTTACCGTTTCCTTGTAATAAATATACTCTTGCAGTCGCAGTTTTTCTTCTCCCTACAGATATGTTTGAAATTGTCGTCATATATTATGTTTGTGTAATCAGTTTGTTTTTAAAATTTTAATTCTACTGGATTCTGAGCAGAATGAGGATGTTCACTTCCTTTATATACTTTCAATTTGTTAAAAAGCATTTTCCCAAGCTTTGTTTTCGGCAGCATCCTTTTGACAGCCAGTTGTATAACTTTTTCAGGACTCTTCACGATTAAATCTTTGTATGTCTTCGACTTTTGACCGCCAGGATAACCAGAGTGAGTCAAATATTCTTTCTTTTCAGCCCTATTGCCAGTCATCATTACTTTTTCTGCATTAATAACCACGACCCAATCACCAAGGTCCGCATTTGGCGTGTATTGAGGATTATACTTACCCCTTATTCTTTTCGCAATTTCACTTGCGAGCCTGCCGAGGACCTTACCATCCGCATCAACCAAATACCATTTCCGGGGATTTTCATTCCTTACGGCAAACTTTGTTGTTCTAATCGATTTACTAATTGCTGTTTTCATATTCTTAAATAAGTTGTAAAAGTATACTTTTTAAACATTAATTTCAATGAAAAGTACTATCAAAACTCTATCTTAAAAATAAACCATTGTAATGTTGATTTTCAATTATTTTAAATTTGACATATTTTCAAGTACAAGTAATAATGTAAAAGGGGTATTTTAATATACCCCTTTTACAAAAAACAAATAATATTATTTCTATTTTTTCTTAAATTACTTAAGAATAATCATCTTATTTATTTCATTGACTTCTCCAGTTTCAATTCGATAGAAATAAACACCTGATGGTAAATTATCAGCATTAAATAAATATTCATATCGACCTGGCTGCATAATTTGATCAACTAGTGTTTTTATTTCTTTTCCAACAACATCATATATCCTCAAATTAACTTTTGTTTGTGATGCAATATCAAACCTGATTTTCGTTGTTGGATTGAAAGGATTTGGAAAATTCTGATAAATCTTGAATTCAGTTGGTATTCCATTGCTATAAATATTTACATTAGATAAAATACCTTCAAATACCAGTGTTGTGAAATTCCAGGCACTTGCCCATGGACTCCATCCTCCTGCATTCCTTGCTCTGGCACGCCAGTAATATTGTGTACCCGTCGATAAAATTCCACCCGGCACTTGATATTGAGATTGAGTCAATGATATCTGGTCTATTACTGTTGTGAAAAATTGAGGATCAGTCGATACCTGTAACCTGTAACTCGTAGCTGAATCAACATTATTCCAATCTAATAGAGGAGTTGTTGACACTGTAGAACCATTAGCCGGCGATAATAAAACAGGTGTAATAGGAGGAGCTACTGTTGTTGTAAAATTCCATGCACTTGCCCACGGACTCCAACCGGCAGAATTCCTTGAACGTACTCTCCAGTAATACTGTACGTAACTTGATAAAACTCCATCCGGGACTTTATATCGAGATTGCGTTAATGATATCTGGTCTATTACTGTTGTAGAAAAATCAGGAACTGTTGACACTTGCAATCTATAACTCGTTGCTGCTACTGCATCTTCCCAATCTAATAAAGGTGTCGGGGGAACTGTCGAACCATTTGAGGGAGATAATAATACCGGTGTCGTTGGTAATGATGTTGTAAAACTCCAGGCACTTGCCCAGGGACTCCAACCACCTGCATTCCTTGCCCTGACTCGCCAGTAATATTGCACATTGTCAACTGTCAACACTCCACTCATTTCATTATCATTTTTCAACATAACTTTTCCGGTAATCAGTCCGTCTGTTGTCAAAATGCCTTCAGGTACCTGGTATTGTGATTCGGTAAGGGATACTTCATCTATCACAGTAGTAGTGAAATTTGATAACTCGGATACCTGCAACCTGTAACTCGTTGCTGTTAATACGTCATTCCAATCTAACAACGGTGTTGGTGATACAGTTGAACCATCTGCTGGCGATAATAATACAGGTGTTGTTGGGGCAGCTATTGTTGTAGTAAAACTCCATGCACTTGCCCACGGACTCCAACCGCCTGCATTCCTTGCCCTGACTCGCCAGTAATATTGTGTGTAGTTTGCTAAAACTCCACCGGGAACCTGGTATTGTGACTGTGTAAGAGATACCTGGTCTATTACTGTCGATGAAAAATCTGGAACTGTAGAAACCTGTAACCTGTAACTCGTTGCAGAATCTACATCATTCCAGTCTATCAAAGGAGTCGGTGATACTGTAGATCCATTTGTAGGTAATAATAATACAGGCATTGTAGGAGGAGCAATTGTTGTAGTAAAGCTCCATGCACTTGCCCACGGACTCCAACCGGCTGAATTTCTTGCTCTGACACGCCAGTAATATTGTATATAACTTGATAAGACTTCATCAGGGACCTTGTATTTTGATTGAGTTAATGATATCTGGTCTATTACTGTTGTAGAAAAATCAGGAACTGTTGACACTTGCAATCTATAACTCGTTGCTGCTACTGCATCTTCCCAATCTAATAAAGGTGTCGGGGGAACTGTCGAACCATTTGAGGGAGATAATAATACCGGTGTCGTTGGTAATGATGTTGTAAAACTCCAGGCACTTGCCCAGGGACTCCAACCACCTGCATTCCTTGCCCTGACTCGCCAGTAATATTGCACATTGTCAACTGTCAACACTCCACTCATTTCATTATCATTTTTCAACATAACTTTTCCGGTAATCAGTCCGTCTGTTGTCAAAATGCCTTCAGGTACCTGGTATTGTGATTCGGTAAGGGATACTTCATCTATCACAGTAGTAGTGAAATTTGATAACTCGGATACCTGCAACCTGTAACTCGTTGCTGTTAATACGTCATTCCAATCTAACAACGGTGTTGGTGATACAGTTGAACCATCTGCTGGCGATAATAATACAGGTGTTGTTGGAACAGCCAATGTTGTTGTAAAACTCCAGGCACTCGCCCAGGGGCTCCAACCACCGTCATTCCTTGCACGCACTCGCCAGTAATATAATGAAAAATCCGAAAGAACTCCATTAGGTACCTGATATTTGGATTGTGCTAATGAGACCTGATCTATTACTGTAGTTGTAAAATCGGGAACTTTTGAGACCTGTAATCTGTAACTTGTAGCAGTTCCCACATCATTCCAGTCTAACAAAGGAGTCGGAGATACAGTGGACCCATTTGTAGGTAATAGTAATACAGGCGTTGATGGAGGAGCAATTGTTGTTGTAAAACTCCAGGCACTCGCCCAGGGTCCCCAGCCACCATCGTTTCTTGCCCTAGCCCGCCAGTAATATTGTGTATATGTTGATAAAACTCCATCAGGCACCTGATACTCAGATCGAGTTAATGATACCTGATCTATAACTGTAGTTGTAAAATTTGCAACAGTTGATACTTGAAGCCTGTAACTAGTAGCGTAATCTACATCACTCCAATCCAATAGTGGAGTCGTTTGAACTGTAGAACCATTTGAAGGTAATAACAACACAGGTGTTCCTGGAGGAGCTATAGTTGTCCAAAAATTCCAGGCACTCACCCAGGGGCTCCAGCCACCTTCATTCCTAGCTCTTACTCGCCAGTAATATTGTGTATAAAGCAATAGAACTCCGTCCGGGACTTGATATTGTGACTGGTCTAGTGATATCTGATCGATTACTGTAGTTGAAAAATTAGCAACTGTTGATACCTGTAATCTATAACTGGTTGCTGTTTCTACATCATTCCAATCTAATAGTGGAGTCCTTTGTACTGTTGAACCATTGGAAGGTGATAGTAAAACAGGTGTAACAGGGGGTGCTATTGTTGTAGTGAAACTCCATGCACTTGCCCAGGGTCCCCAACCAACAGTGTTTTTAGCTCGTGCTCGCCAGTAATATTGTACAAAACTTGTTAATACCCCGTTAGGTACTTGATATTGAGATTGAGTAAGATTTATTTGGTCAATCACCGTAGTTGAAAAATTAGCAACTGTTGATACCTGTACTCTGTAATGTGTTGCCGTCTCCACATCACTCCAATCCAGCAAGGGATTCGGTACAACCGTTGCTCCGTTAGAAGGAGAGAGTAAAACGGGTGTTGATGGTGTAGATTGTCCAAAGACATTTCCAAAAATAAAAAAATAAAAAATTATAACGCCGAAAAAGTATTTTTGAGTGTTCATTTTAAAACCCTTCATTTTGTTCTTAAAAATTAGAAAATATTCTAATTACAATTTTATTTATTATATCCGATATTGTAATATATACTATAAAAATTATTTAAATTTATATAATAGCATTGTCAAATAAGAATATTCCCAATCAAAAGGAATTTTCAGTAACAGATATTTTCGAATGCAGAAGTAATTATTATTTAAATATAAATTATAAATATTACAAGTTAAAATTTTGTAAACCATAAAATATCTGAACTCTCAACATCCAAATTAACATAATACAATTTTTTGCGTAGCACATTTATTAATTACGAACGCTATTAGATTTGGGTTACTATTAAGAATTAATAAAGATGAAGTTACAAATAGTTACCCACGCTGAATTATTTTAAATACTCTAATATAGTTATATAACTTCTAATAATTACTATTTAGAGTTTATTAACTATAATCAATATATAACGAATTAGTTTACAAATCAAGTCTAATTTGTAAAAAAAGTATTTCCCCGATGTGATTGAATAACAATTTGTACATTTGATTTGTGAATTCAAATAATAAGTGTAACTTTCTGAAGTTGTATGTTTTTTTTTACAAATTAAATTCCTTTATTAATTACTTTGTGAATGAATTTGAAATTATATTCATATCTGTCCAAGACGTTTTTATTTATAGAACATATACTATTGTAATTAAGATGTCTTCAACTTATCACATAGTGATGGATTTCTAAAAAATCACTATATTCTAACTCATCCCCCTTTAGTTCCCCCTTCTCTTACAAAGAGAAGGGGGCTAGCCTGCCTGCTG